>NZ_JBEPNP010000007.1:0-210974 GCF_040546335.1 Arthrobacter sp. UYEF20
CACACTATTGAGTTCTCAAACAACAGACACACCCGGCACCACCACGACTTACCCAGTCGAGGATCGCTCCGGAGCAACTTTTCAAACTTACCCGGCCGCTTCACCCTAGTCAAATCGGCGTTTCCGACTCAGTGTTGCCATAGGCATCTGGGTCTTCTTGGCCGATCAACTCCGGGGAGCAGCGCGGAAATAAACTCTACCACCACTTTGACCGGGTGACAAAGCAGCCCCAAAGCAGCCCCAAACGTCCCCCCTGGGGCGGTGCCAAAAAGCCCGGAATCACAGGGATTCCGGGCTTTTCGGGCGTTGGCTGCAACTAGACCAGCGGTTGGAAGTACGCGGCTCCCAGCGGAGGCAGCGTGACGGTGAGCGTGGCCGGCTGGCCGTCAACACCGGCGTCGGACGCTGTCAGCGTTCCCTCGTTCTGCACGCCCGAGCCGCCGTAGCTCTCGGCGTCGGTGTTCAGCACTTCCTGCCACTTCCCTGCCGCCGGCACACCGAGGAGGAAGTCCGTGTGCGGTCCGCCCGAGAAGTTGAACGCACAGACCAGCGGGTTGCCTGACTTGTCACGGCGGATGAAGGTCAGCACATTGCGGTCCGAGTCACCGCCATGGATCCACTGGAAACCGGCGGGATCGTTGTCCAGCTCGTACAAGGCCGGGGTGGAGCCGTAGAGCTCGTTCAGGTCCTTGGTCAGGAGCTGTATGCCGTGGTGCGCGGGGGTCTCCGCGAGCCACCAGTCCAGGCCGTGCTGTTCAGACCATTCCGTTTCCTGGCCGAACTCGGTGCCCATGAAGATCAGCTGCTTGCCGGGATGCGCCCACTGGTAGCCCAGGAACGCGCGCAGGTTGGCCAGCTGCTGCCAGCGGTCGCCGGGCATCTTGCGCAACATGGATCCCTTGCCGTGCACCACTTCGTCGTGGCTGATCGGCAGCAGGAAGTTCTCCGTGTAGGCGTAGACCATCGAGAACGTGATGGTGCCGTGGTGCCACCGGCGGTTGTAGGGGTCCTCGGCCATGTACTTCAGGGAGTCGTGCATCCAGCCCATGTTCCACTTGATGCCGAAGCCCAGGCCGCCCTGGCTCGTGGGAGCGGTCACGCCCGGGAACGCCGTGGACTCCTCGGCAATCATGACGGCGCCGGGGTGCGTCTTGTAAACCGTAGCGTTGACCTCCTGCAGGAAGGAGATCGCTTCGAGGTTCTCCCGGCCGCCGAAGCGGTTCGGCTGCCACTGCCCGTCCTCACGGGAGTAGTCCAGGTAGAGCATGGAGGCGACGGCGTCCACGCGCAGGCCGTCGATGTGGAATTCGTCGAGCCAGTAGAGCGCGTTCGCGACGAGGAAGTTGCGGACTTCGGTGCGGCCGAAGTCGAAGATCAGCGTTCCCCAGTCCGGGTGCTCGCCCAGATTCGGGTCCGCGTGCTCGTAGAGGGCTTCGCCGTCGAAACGGGCCAGTGCCCATTCGTCCTTGGGGAAGTGCGCCGGAACCCAGTCCAGCAGCACGCCGATGCCGGCCTGGTGCAGTTCGTCCACGAGGTGCCGGAACTCGTCCGGGTGCCCGAAACGGGACGTCGGGGCGAAGTAGGAGGTCACCTGGTAGCCCCAGGATCCGCCGAAGGGGTGCTCGGCCACGGGCATGAACTCCACATGCGTGAAACCGAGCCACTTGACGTACTCGACGAGCTCCTTGGCGAGCTCGCGGTAGCCGAGGCCCACCCGCCAGGAGCCGAGGTGGACTTCGTACACGCTCATGGGTGTGTTGTGCGGATCACGGGCGGCCCGGGCCTCCATCCACTCGGCGTCCTTGAAGGCGTAGGACGGCTCGACGACGCGGGACGCGGTCAGCGGCGGAACCTCGGTGCCGAACGCCAGCGGGTCGGCCTTCTCCACCCAGTAGCCGTGCTTCGTCCTGATTTCGAACTTGTAGCACGCCCCTGCCAGAACGCCGGGGATGAAGAGCTCCCACACTCCGGAAGAGCCCAGGGAGCGCATGGAGCGCTCCCGGCCGTCCCAGCCGTTGAAGTCACCCTTGACGCGCACTGCCTGGGCGTTGGGGGCCCACACGGCGAAAGAGACGCCGTCGACGTCGCCGAGGGAGGATTTGTAATGCTGCACGTGCGCGCCGAGGACGTCCCAGAGCCGCTCGTGGCGGCCTTCACCGATCAGGTGCAGGTCCACCTCCCCGACGGTGGGCAGGTAGCGGTAGGGGTCGTCGACGGTCTGCGCGGCTTCGCCCTCGTACGTCACTTCCAGGCGGTAGTCCGGCACGTGGCCGGGCTCCAGCGGTTCCAGCACGGCCACCCAGACGCCGTCGGACTCATGCTCCATCGGAACCGTGCCTGCCGCCGTGACGACGGAGACGGCCTCGGCCAGGTGCCTCACCGCACGGATGGTGACGTGGCCGTGGTCGTCGAAGTGCGCGCCGAGGACTGCGTGCGGCGCATGGTGCTCGCCTGCCGCGACCCTCGCGAGGGTGTCCGGGTCCACGGGGATGGGAGCCCCTGGCCGATCGATCCGAGCTGATCCTGTCATTGTGATACCTTCCGCTTCGGCTTCGGCCGGAACGCCGGAGCCTGTACTGCCGAGGAGACGTCGTGATGCGCTGACCGGGATGGAGAGCCAATCCGGCCTGTTGCGTAATTCGTAGATGACTTCGTAGAGCGCCTTGTCGAGCCACAGGGCCACAAACAGGGGCGAATCGCGGTCGATGCTGCCGGGGATGACGTCCGCATAGCCGGCCAGGAAGGCTTCGGCGCAGTCGTCCACCCAGCCCGCCGGGACGGCGGCGTCGGGAGCCTCCCGGGCAGCCGCGCCGGCGGCGTAGTCGAAGGAGCGCAGCATCCCGACGACGTCGCGCAGCGGGACGTCGGGGAAATTGCGTTCCGAGATCGGCCGCAGCGGCTCGCCTTCGAAGTCTAGGATGGCCCACCGCGGCGCCATACCGGCCCCGCCCGGGACCCGGAGGATCTGTCCGAGGTGGAGGTCGCCGTGGATCCGCTGCAGTGGGCCCGCGCTGGAGCCCCGGAGGCGCAGCAGGAGCTCCTCGAGGGCATCGTCGTAGCGCCCCACGATGCTCGCTGCCTGCGCCCAGGACTGGCGCACGCGCTGGGCAACACCGGGCGCGATGTCGCTGCCCGGGACGGCTTCGGAGGCGACTCCGAGGGCCTCGGCCAGACGGCGGTGCACCGTGGCGGTGGCGGCGCCCAGGGCATGTGCCGCGGCGGTGAAGTCCCTGCCCTGGACCGCCGCGTTGACGGCCAGCCGCCAGGCATCCAGTCCGCCGGCCAGGAATTCGTGGGCCACGGCCAGTTCGCCGTGGGCCGGGCGGGTGCCACCCTCCGCGGCATCCGTGGGAACGTCCCATTCGCCGGTGACCCAGCCGAGCGTGGCCGGCGCTTCAACCGTGCGCCCGGCGGTCAGGGCGGCGCCGATTTCCACTTCCGGGTTCTGGCCCTCGGAGAGGACGCGGAAGAACTTCAGGATCGCGGCCGATTCGCCGTCGTGCACAATCACCGAACTGTTCGACTGCTCGCCGGACAGCACTTTCACCGTGCCGGTGGCGAAGGGCAGCCGGTGGCCGGACTGTAGGAGGTGGCCGGCGGCGTTTCCGCTCGGGGAGGTACTGCCGTTGCGCATGAGCTCCAGCCACGCAGCGACAAACGCGGGGTCGTGGACGCCGTCGTAGATCCAGCGCTGCCCCGTACCGGGACCGGTACTATCGGCGTCCGTCTCCCCCACGAGCGCCGCCTCCGCCCCGGCCAGCGGGGAGCGCCGGATGCTGAGCGGCACCTGCACGACGTCCGTGCGGCTTCCATCCGCCGTCGGGTAAGTCACGGCGAGCAGCCACACCTCGAGATCTGCATCACCGCGCCCGGGCGCCAGGCTCAGTCCGCCTACCGGCTCGAAGCTGAACTCCGCGCTCTTGACCGGGAACCAGCGCTGCGCCGGAAGCCAGCTGCCAAGCAGGCCACTCAGGGCGGGGGAAAGGGTGGGTCGGGTCATGTCAGCCTTCGATGGACAGGATGGGCATCGCCTGGGTGAAAGGCGAGGCCGGGTTGGAGGCAGCCGAGCGGATCCGCAGCCAGAAGAAATCATGGCTGCCCAGGGTCAGCGTCAGCTTTCCGTCGTCGCCGATCGAGGGGAAGGCCTGGCCGCCGAACACGTCCCGGAGCCCGCGCCCGGCGAAGTTCGGCACCCGCAGGGTGGTCGCCACCGGGTGCTGGGAGAGGTTGAACGCGCACAGGATCGTTTCGCCGTCCGCACCGGCCGAATTGCCTTCCGGAAGCTCGCGCAGGTAGGCAAGGACGACGTCGTGATCGGCTTCGACGTGCTCGAACGCGCCCAGCCCGAAGGCGGGGTGGTTCTTGCGGACGCTGAGGATCTGGCGGGTCCAGCGCAGCAGCGAGCCCGAATGCGCGGCCTCGGCCTCGACGTTGGCCATGCTGTAGTTGTAGACCAGCGACTGGATCACCGGAAGGTACAACTTGCCCGGGTCGGCGTTGGAGAAGCCGGCGTTGCGGTCCGGGTTCCACTGCATCGGTGTGCGGACGGCGTCGCGGTCCTCGAGCCAGATGTTGTCCCCCATGCCGATCTCGTCCCCGTAGTACAGGAACGGGCTGCCGGGCAGGGAAAGCAGCATGGCATGGATCAGCTCAATCTCGGCGCGGGAATTGTCCAGCAGCGGGGCCAGCCGGCGCCGGATGCCGATGTTGGCGCGCATGCGCGGATCCGGCGCGTACCAGCCGAGCATGGCGGCACGCTCGTCGGCGGTGACCATTTCCAGGGTCAGCTCGTCGTGGTTGCGCAGGAAGGTGCCCCACTGGGCGCCTTCCGGAATGTTCGGGGTGTCCTTCATCGTCTCGATGATGGGCGCGGCCTTCTGGTCCCGCAGCGCGTAGTACAGGCGCGGCATGATCGGGAAGTGGAAGGCCATGTGGCATTCCGGTTCCTCTTCGGTGCCGAAGTACTCGACCACCTCGGCGGGCGGCTGGTTGGCCTCGGCGATGATGACGCGGCCCGGGTAGCTTTCGTCGACCATCTTGCGCAGCTTGCGGAGGAACTCGTGGGTCTGCGGCAGGTTCTCGCAGTTCGTGCCCTCTTCCTCGAACAGGTACGGGATGGCGTCGGCCCGGAAACCGTCGATCCCCTGGTCCAGCCAGAACCGGACGACGTCGAAGAGCGCGTCGATGACTTTGGGGTTCTCGAAGTTGAGGTCCGGCTGGTGGCTGAAGAAGCGGTGCCAGAAGAACTGGCGCCGGATCGGATCGAAGGTCCAGTTGGATTCCTCGGTGTCCACGAAGATGATGCGGGCGTCTTCGTACTTCTCGTCCGTGTCACTCCACACATAGAAGTCGCCGAAAGGGCCGTCCGGGTCCTTGCGCGACTCCTGGAACCACGGGTGCTGGTCCGAGGTGTGGTTCAGCGGCAGGTCGATGATCACGCGGACGCCGCGGGCATGGGACTCGGCCACGAGGCGCTTGAAGTCGCTGATGGTGCCGAACTCGTCGAGCACGGAGTTGTAGTCCGAGATGTCGTAGCCGCCGTCGCGCAGCGGGGACTGGAAGAACGGCGGCAGCCACAGGCAGTCCACGCCCAGCCACTGCAAATAGTCCAGTTTCTCGATCAGGCCGTGGAAGTCACCGGAGCCGTCGCCGTTTCCGTCCGCAAAACCGCGGACCAGCACCTCGTAAAACACCGCCTTGCGGTACCACACGGGATCATGCTGGAGGCCGGGAGCGTTCAGTTCAAAGGTCCCCTTCGGGCTGAAGTGCTGGCTGGGGTTTTGCATGCTGAAACTCACTCGGGCTACCTCCGGATGCTAAGAACGTGGGCCGGTTCGGCATGGGAGTCCAGCCGGACGTAGTTGTACTCCCCCCACTCCCAGCTTTCGCCGGTCAAGAGATCATCCACCATGAACCCGCCGTTGTGCGTCAGGGTCTCCGGGTCCAGCTCCAGCGCGGCCAGGTCCAGCGACACGGTGCTCTCCCGGGTGCCGTGCGGGTCCACGCAGACCACGATGATCAGCGTGTCCTTCGAGCCGTCCGGGAGGGTCTTGTGCTTGGAGTACACCACCGTGGCGTCGTCGGTGCTCTGGTGGATGGTCAGGTTCTGCAGATCCCCCAGCGCGGGGTGGGCGTGCCGGATTTCGTTAAGCCTGGTCAGGTACGGGGCCAGCGTACGGCCCGATCCGGCCGCGGCGTCCCAGTCCCGGGCCTTGTACTCGAACTTCTCGTTGTCGATGTACTCTTCAGCGCCCGGACGGGCCACGTGCTCGTAAAGCTCGTACCCGGCGTAGACGCCCCAGATGGGGCTTGCCGTCGCGGCGAGGACGGCACGGATCTTGAAGGCGGCCGGGCCGCCGTACTGCAGGTACTCGGTGAGGATGTCCGGAGTGTTGACGAAGAAGTTCGGCCGGAAGTAGGCCGGCGATTCGTGGCTGATCTCCTGGAAGTACTCCTCCAGTTCCTCCTTGGTGTTGCGCCAGGTGAAGTAGGAGTAGGACTGCTGGAAGCCGGCCCGGCCCAGCGCGTGCATCATGGCCGGGCGGGTGAACGCCTCGGCGAGGAAGACGACGTCGGGGTGTTTCTTGTTGACCTTGCCGATCAGCCATTCCCAGAACCACACGGGCTTGGTGTGCGGATTGTCGACGCGGAAGATCTTGACGCCGTGGCTCACCCAGAGGAACACGATGCGGAGGATCTCGTTGGACAGGCCCGCGGGGTCGTTGTCGAAGTTGAGCGGGAAGATGTCCTGGTACTTCTTGGGCGGGTTTTCGGCGTAGGCAATGCTGCCGTCCACGCGGGAGGTGAACCACGCCGGGTGGTTCTGGACCCAGGGGTGGTCCGGGGCGGCCTGCAGGGCCAGGTCCAGGGCCACTTCCAGTCCCAGCTCACCGGCCCGCGCCACGAAGGCGTCGAAGTCCTCGAAGGTGCCAAGGTCCGGATGGATGGCGTCGTGCCCACCCTCCTTGGAGCCGATTGCCCAGGGCGAGCCCGGATCGTGCGGTCCTGCCAGCAGGGTATTGTTCGGTCCCTTGCGGTACTGGACGCCGATCGGGTGGATCGGCGGCAGGTAGATGACGTCGAAGCCCATGGCCGCGACGGCGTCGAGCCGCTGGGCGGCGGTGCGGAAGTTGCCGGAGGTCCACTCCCCGGTTTCGTGGTTGCGGACGGCGCCCTCGGAACGGGGGAAGAATTCGTACCAGGCACCCCGGCCGGCGAGTTCGCGCTCCACGAGCAGGGGGTACGGCTCCGAGGCGGTCACCAGTTCGCGGATCGGCTGGCGTTCGACGACGGCGGCCACCTCGGCGCTGAATCCGGCGGCGAGGCGCTCCTCGGGGGTCCGGGAAGCGTCCGAGAGGACGACGACGGACATCCGCAGCGTGCGCCGGTCGGCGGACGGGCGGGACGGGTCCTCGGACGCTTCGGAAAGCAGGGCGGCGCCCTCGGCAAGCATCAGCTCGACGTCGATCCCGGCTTCCACCTTCACCCCGGCGTTGTGGTGCCAGGTGCCGTAGCGGTCATGCCAGGCCTCGATAACGAAAGACCAGTTACCCGTTGAGGGGGGTGTCAGGAGACCTTCCCAGCGGTCGGTGCCCTGGCCGGCCCCGCCCCGGGGCGGGGCCAGCCGGACGCGCTGCCGTTCTTTCCCGCGGGGGTCCAGGAGCACGGCGCTGACGCCGAGCTGGTCGTGGCCTTCGCGGAAGGCGGTGGCGCCGACCACCAGGCTTTCTCCCGCAACGGCTTTGGCAGGGAATTTCCCGCCTTCGACAGCAGGCTGTACGGCGGTGATCGGAAAACGGCCAAATCGAAGGCCCTCCGTGATCAGGGCCTTGGGCTTTTGCTTGGACACGGCACTGGTTCGCGAGTTATTCGTCACAGGCTCGACGTTATCTACAAAACGGCCAGATTGCTAAGGCAACGAAGTTCCTCCGGTGGTTTCCGGATTTTTCCGGCCGTGGACCGTCATTTAGGCGTAAGAAACTTAAACCGGTACCTGGGCTCTGACTTGTCCGTTAGTGTTTCGCAGGTGAAGGCTATCCGCAGATTTACCGTCCGAACCGTCCTCCCGGAGTCAATCCGGCCGCTGGCCCGGCTCGCCAGCAACCTTCGGTGGTCCTGGCACCGGCCCACCCTGGAGCTTTTCGAGGGGCTGAACCCCCGGATCTGGGCTGAGAGCGACCACGACCCCGTCTCGTTCCTGGGCCTGGTCAGCAGGGAGGAACTGCAGCGCCTCGCCGCGGACCAGGACGTGGTGCGGCGTGTCCACGAGGCAGCCGACGCCCTGGACCGGTACCTGGAGCAGCCCCGCTGGTACCAGAGCCTGGGCGACGACGCGCCGTCCTGCATCGCCTATTTTTCACCCGAGTTCGGCATCACCGAGGTGCTGCCCCAGTACTCGGGCGGCCTCGGCATCCTTGCCGGCGACCACCTCAAGGCAGCCTCGGACCTGGGCGTGCCGCTGATCGGCGTCGGCCTCCTCTACCAGGCCGGCTACTTCAAGCAGTCGCTGTCCCGCGATGCGTGGCAGCAGGAAACCTACCCGGTCCTGGACCCGGACGGCCTGCCGCTGACCCTGCTGCGCGAGGCCTCCGCGGACGGCAACGGCAGGCCGATCCAGATCTCGCTGCCGCTCCCCCAGGGACGCCGCCTCCTGGCGCACGTGTGGCGGGCCGACGTCGGGCGCGTTCCCCTCCTGCTGCTGGACTCCAACGTCCCGGGCAACGACGACGCCGCCCGCGGCATCACCGACCGTCTCTACGGCGGCGGCGGCGACCACCGTCTCCAGCAGGAGCTCCTGCTCGGCATGGGCGGGGTCAAGGCACTGCGGGCCTACCAGAAGCTCACGGGCATCCCGGCGCCGGAAGTCTTCCACACCAACGAAGGCCACGCCGGCTTCCTGGGCGTCGAACGGATCCAGGAGATGATGTCCGCTGCGGAGCCGCTGAGCTGGGAAGAAGCCCTGGCTGCCGGGCGCGCCTCCACGGTGTTCACCACGCACACCCCGGTCCCGGCCGGCATCGACCGCTTCGAGACCTCGCAGATCCAGCACTTTTTCGAGGCCGGGTTGGCGCCGGACGTGCCGGTGGCCAAGATCCTGGACCTGGGCCGGGAAGATTTCACCGACGGCAACCCGTTCGTGTTCAACATGGCGGTCATGGGCCTCCGGCTGGCACAGCGGGCCAACGGCGTCGCCAAGCTGCACGGCGAGGTCTCCCGCGGGATGTTCTCCGCGCTGTGGCCCGGCTTCGACCATTCCGAGGTGCCCATCACCTCCGTCACCAACGGCGTGCACGTCCCCACCTGGGTGGACCCGCGCGTCTCCAAGCTGGCCCGCGACCAGTTCGGCTCCGAGGCGGAAGCCCAGGGCCGCTGGGACCTTGCCTACAACGTCAGCGACGAGGACGTCTGGGCCCTCCGGCGCGAGATGCGCGTCTCCCTGGTCGAGGACGTCCGCCGCCGCCTCCGGGCCGCCTGGAAGAAACGTGGCGCGGCCGACGCTGAGCTCGCGTGGACGGACTCCGTGCTGGACCCGGATATCATGACCATCGGCTTTGCCCGGCGGGTGCCGACCTACAAGCGCCTCACCCTGATGCTGCGCGAACCGGACCGGCTCAAGGCCCTGCTGCTGCACAAGACGCACCCCATCCAGCTGGTGATCGCCGGCAAGTCGCACCCGGCCGACGATGCGGGAAAGAAGATGATCCAGGACCTGGTCCGCTTCACCGACGACCCCGAGGTACGCCACCGGATCGCGTTCCTGCCCAACTACGACATCGCCATGGCCCGGACGCTGTTCCCCGGCTGCGATGTGTGGCTCAACAACCCCTTGCGCCCGCTGGAGGCCTGCGGGACCTCGGGTATGAAGGCCGCCCTCAACGGTTCGCTGAACCTCTCGGTCCTGGACGGCTGGTGGGACGAGATGTACGACGGCGAGAACGGCTGGGCGATTCCGACCGCCAACAACGACGCCTCCTCCGAAGAGCGCGACGACATCGAGGCGGCAGCGCTGTACGAGCTGCTGGAAACGCAGGTGGCCCCCCGCTTCTACGGACTGACGGTCTCCGACAGCGCCGGCGCCGCCGGGCCGTCGCAGCCCGGGCCACAGAAGGTCCCGACGCACTGGGTGTCGATGATCAAGCACACCATGTCGCACCTGGGTCCGCAGGTGTCCGCGGACCGGATGCTCAAGGACTACGTGAACATCCTGTACCGCCCGGCCGCGCACGCGGGCCGCCGTGCCGTCGCGGACAACTTCAAAGAGGCGAAGACCCTCGCTGCCTGGACCGCCCGGATCCGCGCCGCCTGGCCCCAGATCCAGGTGGAACACGTCGACTCGGTGGGGGTCTCCGAAGATCCGCAGATCGGCGACCTGCTCCAGGTAAACGCCTACGTGGCCCTGCACGGGCTCACCCCGGACGATGTGTCCGTGGAAGTGGCCTACGGCAAGGCGGGAGACAGCGATGAGCTGGCCGATGTCACGGTGGCTGAGCTGGCGTCCGTCGAGGACCTCGGCAAGGGCCGGTATCTCTTCACCGACACCATCCTGATCGACCGTTCCGGGTCCTTCGGCTACACCGTCCGCGTGCTGCCCAAGCACGAGGCGCTGGCGTCCAAGGCGGAACTGGGCCTGATCGTCAACGCCTAGGACCGGACCGCCGTCGGGGGTTAGATGCGGTAGATGCTGATGGAATTTGCCTGGACCACGTCACGCTCCCCGGAGGACACGCGGACGCCCTGACGGCGGTCGTGCAGCTCTGAGGTGGTCAGGCGCAGTTCGAAGAGACGGTTGCCCGTGCCGTCATCGTTGCTGAGCAGGGGCAGCGTGACCTTGACGTCCTGGGTGCTGCCGTTGACCACCACCAGTCCGTCCACCTGCCCGTCGTCGGAGCCGAGCAGGAGCTGGACCACACGGCGGGCAGGGTCATGCCAGCTGTCCCCGGCCATCGGCTCCCCGTGCGCATCAAACCAGTGGAAGTAGGACTGTTTCTCGCGGGTCGGATCGTCGTGCGGCTGGCCGGCCAGGAATTCCTTCCGCAGCCGGATCATGCGTTTGGTGCTGCGCAGCATCCCATGCGATTCGGGAGTGCTGGTCCAGTCGATCCAGGCGATGGGGTTGTCCTGGCAGTAGGCGTTGTTGTTGCCCTGCTGGGTCCGGCCGACCTCATCCCCGCCCGTGATCATGGGCACGCCCTGGGAGATCATGAGGGAGGCCATGAGGTTGCGGCTGGTCTGCGCCCGCCGGGCCAGAATGTCCTCGTCCTCCGTGGGGCCTTCGAAACCGTGGTTGTAGCTGCGGTTGTCCCCATGGCCGTCCCGGTTCTGCTCGCCGTTGGCCTCGTTGTGCTTACGGTCGTAGGACACCAGATCGGCCAGGGTGAAGCCGTCGTGGGCCGAGACGAAGTTGACCGAGGCAAGCCGGGACCGGCCCGAGGCCTCAAAAAGGCTCGCGGAGCCGGACAGGGCATCCGCCAAGCGGCCCACCGAGCCTCCCTGGCCGCCGGCGTCGATCGCGGCACGGTCAGCGAGCCAGAAGGTGCGGACAGCGTCACGGAAGTGATCGTTCCAGTCGACCCAGCCTGCCGGGAACCGGCCCGTCTGCCAGCCGCCGTAGCCCATGTCCCAGGGCTCGGCGATCAGCTTGGTGGTGGACAGGACGGGGTCGGCGGCGATCGCGGCCAGGAACGGGTGGCCGGGATCGAACTCGTTGGCGGCGTTCCGGGCCAGCGTCACTGCGAGGTCGAAGCGGAAGCCGTCGATGTGGAATTCGTCTACCCAGTAGCGCAGCGAGTCCAGGACCAGCTGGACCACGCGCGGTTCGCCGAAGTTCAGGCTGTTCCCGCACCCGGTGGTGTCCACGTACCTGCCGTGGCCGTCGTTGCGGTAGTACTGCATTTCGCCCAGGCCGCGGAAGCTCAACGTGCGGCCGTCAGGGCCGCCCTCGGCCGTGTGGTTGTAGACGACGTCGAGGATGACCTCCAGCCCGGCGGCATGAAGGAGCTTGACCATGCCCTTGAACTCGTCCTGGACCGCCTGGGCGCCCGCGGCCTGTGCGGCTTCGGTGGCGTACGCGGGGTGCGGGGCGAAAAACGCCGCCGTGTTGTAGCCCCAGTAGTTTGTCAGTCCGAGGCTCTGCAGATGCGGCTCGTCGACATGGAAATGGACCGGCAGCAGCTGCACGGATGTGATGCCGAGGGCGACGAGGTGCTCGATCATGGCGGGGTGCGCCAGGCCGGCGTAGGTTCCTTGGAGGTCCTCCGGCACGTCCGGATGGAGCATGGTCTGGCCACGGACATGGGCCTCGTAAATGATGGTGTTGCGCCACGGGATCCGGGGGCTGCTGTCGATGTCCCAATCGAAGTCGCTGGGCACCCGGACGTTCGTCACGAAATCATCGTGCTCGTCCACGGCCCGGCCGTAGGGGTCCAACAGCAGCGGCTGCTCGCCGTCGGCGTCGAAATCCGTGGTGGGCATGGACAGCAGCGGCAGCGGCAGCGGCTCATGGTCCGGCGAGGCGCGGAGTCCGTAGCGGGAGCCGACCGGGAGGCCTTCCACGATGCCGTGGTGGACGCCGTTCGTCACATTGGGCAGCGTCTTGAGTTGCCATGATCCGCCGGGGGCCTGGTAAGCGATCTCGAGGGTCGCCACCCCGGGCGCGTAGACAGCCACATTCGCGAAGGCACCTCGAGGGTCGTCCATTGCCGGCGAACCCGTGCTTGGAACACTGATGCCCTGCGGAAACGCCCGGGAGGCGTCTACGGTGGAGGCTGTATCTACATGAGGCATGACCATTGCTTATAGCTTAGCGGGGCAGAACAAACCGCCCCTTCCTGTATTTCCTGACGTTAATGCAGTGTACGGAAAAGAGCATTGCATACTGGAATGAAGCGCCGAAACTGGAGGTAATTGTGCGGGTTGCACTGGCTCAAATCATCACCGGCCGCGAGCTGGCCGGCAATCTGGCGCTCGTGGCGGACTACGCGGCGCGGGCCAAGGCCGGCGGCGCGGAACTTGTGGTGTTCCCCGAGGCGACCATGCGTGCCTTCGGAAACTCGCTGCTGGACATCGCCGAGCCCCTGGACGGGCCGTGGGCCGCCCGCGTGCGCGCCATCGCCGTAGAGCAGGACATCGCGATCGTCGCCGGGATGTTCACGCCGGGAGCCGTAGCCGACGGCGGCGCGCGCGCCAAGGTCCGCAACACGCTGCTGGTGACCGGCCGCGGCGTCGAAACGAGCTACGACAAAATCCATCTTTTCGACGCCTTCGGCTTCGCGGAATCAGACACTGTGGACGCCGGCGGCGATGCTGTCACGTTCGAGCTGGACGGCGTGACGTTTGGCCTGGCCACCTGCTACGACGTGCGCTTCCCGGGCCTCTTTACCGAGAACGCCGACCGCGGCGCCGACGTGAACATCGTCTGCGCCTCCTGGGGATCCGGCCCCGGCAAGGCGGAGCAGTGGAAGCTGCTGGCCCGCGCCCGCGCCCTGGACTCCACCACGGTGGTCCTCGCCTGCGGCCAGGGCGATCCCGCCAGCCTGGGCCTGGAGGCCAAGGGTGCCGCCCCCACCGGCGTCGGGCACTCCGTCGTCGTGTCCCCGTTCGGGGACGTACTGGACGAGCTCGACGGCGCCCCGGGTCTCCTCTTCGCGGACCTGGACACCGCCGTCGTCAAGGAAGCCCGCACTAAGCTCCCGGTCCTCGCCAACCGCCACAAGTTCTAAGCCTCCGTCCGGGTTCGCTCTGGTCACCTCGCCGGACACCGGCGCCTTGCCGTCGCTTAGACACCTCCCGACGCCTCCTTCGGCCGGTGGGCGGCCTCATCCGGCTCTGGTCGGCGATGCGCTCCTTTGCAAGCCCCCGGCGCCCGCTCGATATCAGGCACCATGCGCCGAGGTGCTCCGAAGGAAGGACGCTCCCTCACGTTCCGCACGCGAGAGCCAAACGCTCCCTCACCTTTCGCGGCCTAACACGAAACGCTCCCTCACGAGACGTCAGGGAGCGTTTCCCAACCTTTCACGAGACGTGAGTGAGCGTTTCCCAATCTTTCACGAGACCTGAGGGAGCGTTTCCCAATCTTTCGCGAGAGGTGAGGGAGCGTTTGTCATTTGCCAGCGAAAGGTGAGAGAGGGTCAGAGCCGGAACACGCGCGAGGACTACTTAGTTGCGCGCTGGCGGGAGATCTCGTAGAGGGAGATGCCGACGGCCATGGAGGCGTTGAGCGACTCCATGGCGGAGTCGATCGGGATGGAGACGATCTGGTCGCAGTTTTCGCGGACCAGGCGGCTGAGGCCCTTGCCTTCGGAGCCCACGACGAGGCAGACCGGCTCGGTGGCCAGGGACAGGTCCGGCAGCGAGACGTCGCCGTCGCCGTCGAGCCCCAGAACATAGATTCCCATGTTCTTGAACGCCTTGAGCGTGTTGTTCAGATTGGCGGCACGTGCCACGGGGACGCGGACGGCGGCTCCCGCGCTGGTCTTCCACGCCGAGGCGGTGACGCCAACGGAGCGGCGCTCCGGCACGATCACGCCGTGGCCGCTGAAGGCCGAGACCGAGCGGATGATGGCGCCGAGGTTGCGCGGATCGGTGATGCCGTCCAGCGCGACGAAGAGCGGGGCGTTGGCGACGTGGCCCTTCTTCCAGCTCTCCAAGGTTTCCTCGGCCAGCTCGTACGCGTCCTGGTATTCGTACGGCGGGATCTGCAACACGAGACCCTGGTGGATGGCCTCGTCCGTCATCCTGTCCAGCTCGGGCTTGCCGGTTTCCAGCAGCGGAATGCCGCGCTCGGCGGCAAGCTTGAGGGATTCCTTGACGCGGTCGTCCATTTCGATGCGGATGGCGACGTGCAGGGCCTTGGCGGGGATGCCGGCGCGCAGGGCCTCGACGACGGAGTTGCGTCCGGTGACGACTTCCTCGGTGGCGCGGCCCTTGGGCCCCGAGCGGGCGCCGGCGCTACGGGCGCCCGTTCCGCGTTTGGCCTCGGAGCGTTCCGCGAGCTGCTTGTTCTTGTGGGCCTTGTGGTACGGGCGGTCCTCCGCCTTGGGGGTGGGGCCCTTCCCCTCGAGAGCCTTGCGGCCGTGACCGCCGGTTCCGACGGTGGGGCCCTTCTTCATTTTGACCGACCGGCGACCGTTGTTGGCCATGAGTTCCACCCCTGCTTTGGTAATACGCGATTTGTTGATACGTCTGACCTCCAGTCTACTGACTCGAGTTAAATCGACGATTTCGGGCCGGCGCAGGGCTGGGGCGGGGCCGGTCCCGGGGAAGCGGTTCCGGCCAGGTGAAGTCGACGTATCAGTTGCGCTTGAGGCTCCAGCTCGCGCCGTCCGCGCCGTCCTCGACGACGACGCCGGCAGCGGCGAGGGTGTCGCGGATGGCGTCCGAGGCGGCCCAGTCCTTGCTGGCCCGGGCCTGCGCCCTGGCCGCGAGCTGCGCTTCGACGAGAACGCCGAGGGCGTTGGTGCCATGCTCGTCGGCCGCCGGCGTGGCGGTGTCGTTGAGACCAAGGACACGCAGCATGTCGGTGACGCTGGCGAGTGCCTCCCGGGCGGCGTCGAGTTCACCGGCGGTGAGGGCAGTGTTGCCGGCGCGGACAGTGTCGTGAAGTACAGCAAGGGCCTGAGGGACGTTGAGGTCATCGTCCATGGCGGCAGCGAAGGCGTCCGGAACGGGGCCACGGCTGCCGAAGCTGACAGCGCCGTCATGCGTCATGGTGCTCCGAAGGGCGCGGCTGATGAAGCCGTCGATCCGCTCCACCGCGGCGGCGGCTTCCTGGAGCGAGCCGGGCTGGTAGTCCAGGATCGAGCGGTACTGGGCCTGGCCGAGGTAGTAGCGGACCACCCGCGGCGTGGCCAGCTCCAGCATTTCGGCCGGGCTGACCGTGTTTCCGATCGACTTGGACATCTTCTCCCCGGCGGAGGTGACCATGCCGTTATGCATCCAGAAGTTGGCGAAGCCGTGCCCCGCGGCCTGCGACTGTGCCATTTCGTTCTCGTGGTGCGGGAAGCGCAGGTCCAGTCCGCCGCCGTGGATGTCGAACTCGGTGCCGAGGTACTTGGTGACCATGGCGGAGCATTCGAGGTGCCAGCCCGGGCGGCCGGGGCCCCACGGCGAGGCCCAGCTCGCCGTCGTCGGCTCCCCGTCCTTGTGGCCCTTCCAGAGCGCGAAGTCGCGGGGATCCTTTTTCCTGTTGCTGAACTGAGCTTCCACGTCCGGGGCGCCCTGCATGTCCTCGACCTTCTGCCGGGTCAGCGAGCCGTATTTGCTCCAGGAGCGGACATCGAAGTAGACGTCACCTGAGCCGTCGGGCGCAGGGTAGGCGTGGCCGCGGTCGATCAGCCCCCCGATCAGCGCGTGCATCTCCGGGATGTGGCCGGTGGCGCGGGGTTCATAGCTGGGCCGGGAAACGCCGAGGGTGTCGTAGGCCTTGAGGAATTCCTGCTCATACCGGTAGGCCAGCGCCCACCATTCCTCGTCGCGGACGGCGCCGGGCTCGTCCTCGAAGTCCGGTCCGAAGGAGGCCGCGGACTTGGCCAGGATCTTGTCGTCGATGTCGGTGACGTTGCGGACCGCCGTGACGCGGAAGCCGCGGTACTGCAGCCAGCGGGTGAGCTGGTCGAAGACGATGGCCGAACGGATGTGCCCCACGTGCGGCATGCCCTGCACCGTGGCGCCGCAGTAGTAGAGGCTCACTTTGCCCGGAACCAGGGGGACGAAGTCACGGACTTCGGCGGATGCAGTGTCGTAAAAGCGCAGGGTCACCGCTCCAGATTAGCCGATGGCCCCTGCCGCTCCGGCTGGGCGCTCCCGCGGGCAGCCGTTTGGACGGGCCGCCTACTTGCAGTACTCGCCGATCTTGTTGATCTGCTCCCTGAACTGGGCCGTCTGCTCAGCGCTCTGAGTTCCGTCGGGAGTGGACGCGACTTCTTTCATGACGTCCGCCATCTTCTGGATCGGGCCCGCAACCTCCGGGGCCACCTTGTCCGCCACTTCCTGGTAATGCTGGGCGATCTGGCCCGACTGCTCCTTCTGGCTTCCGGTGGGTGCGAAGTTGTCGCCGTTGAGAAAGGTGCAGCTTTCCTGGACACTCATCCTCGCGGGCGTCGACGCCGGCGCACTCCCGGCCCCGCCGCAGCCGGTCAGCAGCGTTCCTGCGAGGAGTACGACGGCGGTTAGCGGCTTCTTCACGGTGGTCTCCTGTTGTCGCGGGAACGGGGTGTCTTAAGCGTAGGTGACTTGACCCCATCCGGCACGGCCGGTGCGCACCGCGGCCGGGCTAAGCGCTCGCGTAGAAATTAGCCTGGCCGGTCCGGTAGACAAGGGCCGTGGCGATGGCCGAAATTCCTTCGCCGCGGCCGGTGAAGCCCAGCCCGTCGCTGGTGGTGGCCGTGACGCTGACCGGAGCCGCGGCGGCCTCGCTGAGGACCCGCTGTGATTCCTCCCGGCGGGGACCGAATTTCGGCCGGTTGGCGACGAACTGCACGGCGACGTTGCCGATCTCGAACCCTTCCGCACGGACGATCCGGGCCGCCTCGGCCAGCAGGGTCACGCCGGACGCGCCCGCGTATTCGGGCCGGTCGGTGCCGAAATGTGTGCCGAGGTCCCCGACTCCGCAGGCGGAAAAGAGGGCGTCTGCCGCGGCGTGGGCCACGGGGTCGCCGTCGGAATGCCCGGACAGTCCGCGCTCGCCTTCCCAGAACAGGCCGCCGAGCCAGAGCGGCTGGGGGGCGTCTGCGGGGGCGTAAGCGTGCACATCGACGCCGATTCCGGTCCGCGGGATGACCGGGTGGGGCGTGTCCGGGGATACATCGTTCGGGGTCACGTCGTTCGGGGTCACCGTCATGCTCAGCCTTCCACCCATCGTGTGCCAAGCGGCCCTTCGAGGAGCCCCTCCGCAATGATCAGATCCAGGGGCGTGGTGATTTTCAGCGACTGGCTGGCGCCGCGCACGGCGTGGACGGGCACACCCAGGAGCTCGACAAGCATGGCGTCGTCCGTGACGGCGGCCGCCTGGCCGGCGTCGAATCCGCCTGCGGCCTCGTGGGCCCGGCGCAGCGTGGCCAGCTCGAAGCCCTGCGGGGTCTGCACCGCGCGGAGCGTCTCCCGGGCAGCTGTGCCGGTGACCAGTTCCGGGGCGATCGCGGCGCCGTCGCCGGTGGTCAGCTCCACCGTCTTGACGGTGTCGACGACCGGGATGACGGGGATGACTGCTCTTGCGCCGGCGGCAAGGGACTTAGCAACCCGGTGGAAAACGGCTTCCGGGGTCAGGGCGCGGGCAGCATCGTGGACCAGCACGTGTTCGGTGCCCGGCAGGAGCGTAAGCAACGCGGTCCGGACCGAATCGGCGCGGCTGGCACCGCCTTCGACGACGGTCACGACCGGGAGCTGCACGGCCTGCTCGGACGGGGCGTTCAGCCGGTGTGCTGCCTGGAGCTCCGCTACGAAGGACTCGCAGAGGGCCCGTAGTTCCGGATCCCCCGGCGGGATGGCCACGCAGATCTGCTGCGCAATGCCTGCCGCGGCGACGCCCCGAAGCGCGTGGGTGAGGATGCTGTCTCCGCCCAGCGGCACCTTGGCCTTGGGCATTCCGTAGCCGAGACGCTGGCCAGATCCGGCCGCGACGACGATGACCGCGGTGGCGGGAGTAGCCGATGCAGAGTTCATGCGCACAAGACTACGTCCCGTTCCCACCCCACCGCCCAAGTAGCTCGCAGTTGTTGCCGTTTTGGGCGTTGAAAACGACAAGTATTGCGAGCCAGTTGGGGACGCGGGTGCTGAAATCGGGCAAAAAGAAGCCCCGGCGGCTTACGCCACCGGGGTTCGATTCTTGTCTGTTTCTTGTGCCTTAGGAAGCCAGGACTTCGTCGAGAACGCTTGCGGCCTTCTCTTCATCCGTCTTTTCAGCCAATGCCAGTTCTGAAATCAGAATCTGGCGGGCCTTGGCCAGCATGCGCTTCTCCCCTGCGGAGAGACCCCGATCGTGATCGCGGCGCCACAGGTCGCGGACGACCTCTGCCACTTTGATGACGTCACCGGAAGCAAGCTTCTCCAGGTTTGCCTTGTATCGACGTGACCAGTTGGTGGGTTCTTCAGTGAACTCAGCCCGCAGCACATCAAATACGTGCTCCAGGCCTTCCTTGCCCACTACATCCCGGACCCCAACTAGGTCAACATTTTCTGCTGGAACTTCAATGGTCAGATCACCCTGAGCCACCTTGAGCTTGAGATACATCTTCTCTTCGCCCTTGACAGTGCGCATCTTGATTTCTTCAATTTTGGCTGCACCGTGGTGAGGGTAAACTACTGTCTCGCCGACCTCAAAAACCATGTGGACATTCCCCTTTCCCGCAGACCAGTTTATCACGGTTAAGGCATATGACTGCCATGGATCGCGCCCTGGAACCGCGCAAATCCGGGGAAAATGGCCTTAAACGGCCCCTCGGACCTCTTGACGAAAGCGGATATTAGTGCATGGCCCCGCCTTTGCCAAGGGTCCGCGGGTAGCGTGCGCGGGAGCCCCCCGGCCGCTGAGCCGACTCCGGGGTCGACCCCGGGCCGACGCTGGGCGGACCGCTGAGCCTGCGCCCATGCGTACGGGCGGAATCCTTGTTTGCCACCGATTGCGGTTAGGCTATGGCTGAATAATGTTCCAAGACTCTCAAGGAGTGCGTGACGTGCGTTTCACTGCGATGAACCGGGGCCAGCGCGGCAAGCTGGCAATGGCAACGGCTGCACTTGGCATCGGCCTGCTGTCGGTAACCGGCTGCGGCTACATCAATCCCCAGCAGACCTCTGAGCAGTACTCGGCGTCGGACGGAACCCGCGCGGACCTGGGCCCGCTGCAGCTCCGCAACATGATGATCATCTCCGCGGGCGAAAACAAGCCGGGCCGTGTGATCGGCGCCGTCTACAACACCTCTTCCAGCGACGTGTTGCTCACCATCAATGGTGCCGGCGGGTCGCAGACGCAGGTCCCGGTCAAGCAGAAGTCGTACACCCTGCTCAACGACTCCACAGACGAGGCGATCCTGAGCAGCACCGGCGGCAAGCCGGGCTCCCTCGTCGAGGTCAGCATCAGCGAAGACGGCACCAACCAGAACGCCAAGTTCAAGATTCCGGTCCTGGACGCCACCATCACCGACTACAAGCAGTACCTGCCGAGCAGCGCGCCGACGGACACCGGTACGGCCACGCCGACGTCGACCGCAACCTCGACTCCGTCGCCGAGCAGCAGCGCCAACCACTAGCTTCCAGGCAGAAGGAGGGGCACCCGGTCCGGGTGCCCCTCCTTCTTCTTGCCTGCGTCCGTAGGGGCCCAGCGGGCCTCCATGGAGCCGAGGCTCAGTGCGTGCCCGGACCGCCGAGGCTTAGGGCTCGAACTTGTAGCCCAGGCCGCGGACGGTGATCAGGAACCGCGGCGCCGAGGGGTCCGGCTCGATCTTGCTGCGCAGCCGCTTGACGTGCACGTCCAGGGTCTTGGTGTCCCCGACATAGTCCGATCCCCAGACCCGGTCGATCAGCTGCCCCCGGGTCAGCACCCGGCCGGAGTTCCGCAGCAGCATCTCCAGAAGCTCGAATTCCTTCAGCGGGAGCGAGACCTGCTCGCCTCCGACGCTGACCACGTGCCGCTCAACGTCCATCCGGACCGGACCGGCCTGCACGGTGCTGGCGACCAGCTCCTCCGGTTCGCCCTGCCGGCGCAGCACAGCCCGGACACGGGCGACGAGCTCGCGGGAGGAATAGGGCTTGGTGACATAATCGTCGGCTCCCAGCTCCAGCCCCACCACCTTGTCGATCTCCGAGTCCTTGGCCGTCAGCATGATGACGGGAACGGACGATCGCTGCCGCAGTTGGCGGCAGACCTCGGTGCCGGACTGGCCGGGCAGCTGCAGGTCCAGGAGGACCAGGTCGGCGCCGTTGCGGTCGAATTCGGTAATGGCATCAAGCCCGTTATCCACCACCTCCACCTCGAATCCTTCCTTGCCCAACAAATAGGACAGCGGGTCGCTGAACGACTCTTCGTCCTCGACAATCAAAATCCGGCTCAAGCGCTGGCTCCTTGCTCATGGACGCCTGCGGCGTCGCGTCTGTGGGGTTGTCCTTTGGGCGAAACTGGGGGCGGGGTGGTGGCCTTGGCGGCCGGCCTGCGCGCCTCGGGGGCGTCGGCGTCGTCCTGGCCTTCCATTTCCGGAAGCCGGATGGTGAACGTGGATCCCTGCCCGGGCTGTGACCAGAGGGTCACCTCGCCGCCGTGGTTGGAGATGACGTGCTTCACGATGCTCAGGCCCAGCCCAGTGCCGCCGGTGTGGCGGGACCGGGCGGAGTCCACCCGGTAGAAGCGTTCGAAGACACGTTCCTGGTCCTCGGGACTGAGCCCTTCGCCCTGGTCCGTCACGGACACCGCAACCAGGCCGTCCTTGGCGCGGACGCCCACGCCAACCCTGGTGTTCTCCGGGGAGTAGCGGATGGCGTTGTCGATCAGGTTGCGCAGCGCGGTCACGAGCAGATCCTGGTCGCCGTAGACCATCGCGTCCGCGTGGCCGCCGACCACCAGCTGGATGTTCTTGGTCTCCGCCGGCAACTGTGACCGGTCGACGGCCTCGGACACGACGGTGTTGATGTCCACCGGCCGCCCCTGCTGGGCCACGTTGGCGCCCTGCAGCCGGGAGAGTTCGATGATGTCCTGCACTAGGGCGGCCAGCCGCGCGGACTCCTTGTGCATGCGTTTGGCGAAGCGCCGGACTGCTTCGGGATCGTCCGCGGAGGACTCGAGTGCTTCGGCCAGGAGCGAGATGGCCCCGACGGGTGTCTTCAGCTCATGCGAGACGTTGGCGACGAAGTCGTTCCGGACTTCTTCGGTGCGGGTGAATTCGGTGCGGTCATCGGCCAGCAGGAGGATGTATTCCTCTGCGATCATGGCCGCCCGGACCTGGACCACGATGGTCCCCTGGCCCAGCGGGCCGCGGGGCAGCTCGAGCTGCTTTTCGAGGATGACACCGTCGCGCCGCACTCTGGCGGTCATTTCCAGCAGCTGCTCGTGCACGACGGTGTGTCCGCGCACCAGCCCGTAGGCGTAGGCCGCCGGACTGGCCCGCACGACGCCGTCGATCGCGTCCACCACCACGAAAGCGCGTCCGACGGCGGCCAGCACCTCCGCGGCGCCGTCCGGCAGCGAGGGGTCCTCGAACTCCATATCCACGAGCTGGCGTTGCTGCTCGCTGACCCGGAACGCAAGCACGCCGAAGATGCCAAGCGAGAGGCCGATCAGGCCGGCGATCACGCCGATGAGCATTGGATCCACGGCTCCAGCTTATGCTCTGCCCCGCGGCGAAAACTGAAATCTCCTGCTATTCGGGCCCCGGTTCAGCTAACGTTCACCTAGTGGGGCCTAACAGTTCACCGGACACTGCAAGAGTTGAGCGTTGAAGCGCCGAGAGGTGAACCGAAATAGGCCAGCTGCTGCGGCGGCAGGCAATGTTTCCGAGGAAAGGACGCACACGTGCGTAAGGTTTTTCAGGAAGAGCTCACCCAAGTGGGGGAACAGCTCGTCGAAATCTCCAAGCTGGTCAGCGAGGCCATCGACAAGGCCACAAGAGCCTTCGACGGCGCCGACATCGACCTGGCCGAGGACGTCATCGCCGCCGATGCCCGGATCGACTTCCTGCAGAACAGCCTCGACGAGCGCGCCATCGACATCCTGGCGCTGCAGGGGCCGGTGGCCAGCGACCTGCGCATGATCGTGGGCTCGCTCCGGATGAGCGCCTCGCTGGAGCGCATGGGTGACCTCGCCCGCCACCTCGCGCAACTTGCCCGGCTCCGCTACCCGGCGACCGTGGTTCCCGCCCAGCTGCGCGAGACGTTCAAGAGCTTCGCCGAGCAGGACCTGCTGATCGCCAACAAACTGACCGTCCTGCTGGAAACCCGTGACCTTGGCGTGGCCCGCGACATCATGAAGGCCAACACTGCGGTCAACGATCTGCACTTGAGCGTCTTCAAGGCAATCGCCCGGAGCGACTGGCAGGAATCCCCGGCCACTACCGTCGACGTCGCGCTGGCCAGCCGCTACTTCGAGCGCTTCGCCGACCACGGCGTCTCGGTCGCCCAGAAGGTGACGTACCTGGTCACCGGGGCCTGGCAGCCGAACAGCATCGAACACAGCTAGCACTGCCCCTGTCGGGACGGCAGTGGCACAACAGCGGCAAAACAGCGCAGAACAGACGACGGCGGCCGGTCACCTCAGGGGGTGGCCGGCCGCCGGTTGTTTCAGCGAAGTGAGCGCTACTTCTTGCCCTGGCTGGCGACGGCCAGGATGGCTTCGGCAGCGGCCTCGGGATCGAGGTAGGTGCCGCCCGGGTTCAGCGGCTTGAAGTCCTCGTCCAGTTCGTAGACGAGCGGGATGCCGGTGGGGATGTTCAGGCCGGCGATGTCCTCGTCGCTGATCCCGTCCAGGTGCTTGACCAGGGCGCGCAGCGAGTTGCCGTGGGCCGTGACCAAAACGGTCTTGCCGGCCCTGAGGTCTTCCTTGATGTCCGATTCCCAGTACGGCATGAGCCGGATCAGGACATCCTTGAGGCACTCGGTGCGGGGAAGGGCGTCACCGAGGTCCGCGTAGCGCGGGTCGCCCACCTGGGAGAACTCGGAATCGTCGGCCAGGGGCGGCGGCGGGGTGTCGTAGGACCGGCGCCACAGCATGAACTGCTCTTCGCCGAATTCGGCGAGGGTCTGCGCCTTGTCCTTGCCCTGCAGCGCGCCGTAGTGGCGTTCGTTGAGCCGCCAGTCGCGCTTGACGGGGATCCAGCCGCGGTCGGCCTTGTCCAGGGTGATGTTTGCCGTGTTGATGGCCCGCTTAAGGACCGAGGTGTACAGGATGTCCGGGAGGATGTTGTTCTCCACGAGAAGCTCGCCGCCGCGGACCGCCTCGGTGCGGCCCTGGTCATTGAGGTCAACGTCCACCCAGCCGGTGAACAGGTTCTTGGCATTCCAGTCGCTGTGGCCATGGCGCAGCAGAATCAGCTTGTAAGTCATGGTTTTCATCCTAGCCGAGCGGCCGAGGCTGCTGCCGAGCGTTACATTTCCGCCGCCTCCACCCACCCCCGGGGCACGTCCGGCCCATCAAGCGGCTCAACACGCGGCTCAACACGGGCCGGAGGTGACCTGCGCGTTGGAGGATAGGGTTGGGGCTGTGGTGCAAAAGGCTGAACGGGTGGACGCCCCCCGAAACCAGGGCCGGGCAAAGGGTGGCCCCCGCAGCGGGCGGCCGGTGGGCAACGTGACCCGGGGAACCACCAATCCCAACCGGATGCGCCGGCTGGACCGCTGGCTGACCGGACCGCAGGCGTGGCGGCTCCGCGCGGCGGCCGATCCGCTCGTCGTCGATCTGGGCTACGGCTCCTCCCCGGCCACCGCCGTCGAACTCTTTGAGCGCCTGTCCGTGATCCGTCCGGACGTCCGCGTGGTGGGCGTCGAGATCGAGCCCGAGCGGGTGCGGCTGGCGAAGGAACTGGAACGGCCGGGTCTCAGCTTCCAGCTGGGCGGCTTCGAGCTTCCCGTTCCGGGCCGGCCGGTGCTGGTCCGTGCCTTCAATGTGCTGCGGCAGTATGAGGAGGCCGACGTCGAGAACATCTGGCGGCTGGTGCAGGGCCGGCTGGCGCCGGGCGGGCTGTTCATCGACGGCACCTGCGACGAGATCGGCCGGCGCGTCACCTGGGTGGCGCTCGACGCCGAACGGCCGCTGAGCCTGTCCCTGTCCCTGCGGTTCGGCGGTTTCGAGCTGCCGTCCGAGGTGGCGGAACGGCTGCCGAAGGCCCTCATCCACCGGAACGTGCCGGGCGAGAAGATCCACTCCTACCTGCAGGCGATGGACAAGGCCTGGCTGGACGCGGCGCCGCTGGCCTCGTTCGGAAACCGGCAGCGCTGGTCGGCCATGTGCCGGACCCTGCTCGACGCCGGCTGGCCGGTCCAGGACGGGCCGTCGCGCTGGCGTCTCGGTGAACTGACGGTGGGTTGGGACGCCGTCGCGCCGGGGTGGGCCCACGCCGGCAGGGTTCCCTGAGCGAGCTTGCGAGCTGAGGGGCCGGTGGGGATCACCAGGGGCCGTAGGGTCCCATGTTGCGGCTGCCGCCGCGGCCGGCGTCCTTGACGGCCGGGCGGACGTCGGCGAGGTAAACGGAAGCTGCCGTCACGGCCGCGAGGCCGAACAGCCCCAGCGGGCCGAGGAGACCTCCGCCGCCGCCTCCCAGCACGGAAAGCAGGCCAATCGCAAGGGCGCCGCCGGTGAGGGCCAGCCAGAACGTCTTGGTGCGTTTCGAGACGGCTTCAAATACCGGCGCCTTGTGGCGGAGGCAGTCGAAGAACGCCCACACCTCAATGACCAGGGCCACGAGGGCCAGGAGAAGATAGACCCCGTTCTCGATATAGAAAATAAGCGCTCTTCCGTCCATAGCCCCAGCCTAGCCGTCCAGAGTCGCCAGTGCCTGCTCCAAATCGGCCCAAAGGTCCTCGACGTTTTCGATTCCGACGCTCAGCCGGACCAGATTCTCCGGCACACTGGCCGGTTCGGCGGTGTGCCGGCGGCGGCGTTCGATCAGGGATTCCACCCCACCGAGCGAAGTGGCCGGCAGCCACAAGTGCAACGCACGGACCATGCGGTCGGCGGCGTCCGCCCCGCTGAGTCCGCCGTCGAGGCCGCCGTTGTGCCCGCCAACGGGGGCGACTTCGATGCACAGGACCGACCCAAAGCCCTTCATCTGCGCCTTGGCCCGCTCGTGGCCCGGGTCCGAGGCGAGGCCTGGGAAGCGGATGCTGGCAACCCTCGGGTGCTTGCTCAGCCGCTCCGCGAGTACGGCCGCCGACGCCTGCGAGCGTTCGATGCGCAGGGCCAGCGTGCGCAGTCCGCGCAGCGCCAGCCACGCCTCAAAGGGACCGGCGATGCCGCCGTGGATGGTGCGGTGGTGCAGCAGCGTGGCGCGCAGCCCGGCGTCGGACGTCACCAGGGCGCCGAGCACCACGTCGGAGTGGCCGGAAAGGTACTTCGTCACGGAATGCAGCACGACGTCGGAACCCAGGGAGAGGGGCTGCTGCACCAAAGGTGTCGAGAAGGTGTTGTCCGTAACGACGACGGCGCCCGCCGCGTGCGCCGCCGCGGTGAGCGCACGGATGTCAGCGACGCCGAGCATCGGGTTGGTGGGACTTTCCAGCCAGAGCATGCTGGCTGCTGCCGCACCCGCCGGAGCGAGCTGTTCCAGCACGGCATCGGTGTCGGCGATGTCCACGGTGCGCAGTTCCAGGAAGCCCTTTTCGGCCAGCTCCGTGGCCATCACGAGCGACCCGGCGTAGCTGTGGGACGGCATCACCAGCACTCCCTGCGCCGGGACCAGGGACAGCGCGGAGCTGACCGCGGCGAGCCCGGAGGCGTACAGCAATCCCGGCAGTTCAGCGCCTTCGAGCTGGCCCAGGGCCTCCTCGAACGGGTCCCACGTGGGGTTGGAATACCTGCCGTAGCCGCGGTCGCCGTCGCCCAGGGGCCCGGTGCCGAAATAGGTCGAGGACAGCACCAGCGGCGGGTTGACCGGCTGGTCACGGGTGCGGGGCGGACGGCCTGCCGCGACAACCACTGTTTCGGCGGAGAGCGTCGCTGCCTGTTCTTCGGAAAGACTCATGGTCACAAGGGTACTTCGGAGCCCCGCAGGGCAGCCAAGGCGTTACGCCGGGGCATTATGCTGTCGGTGATTATCGGTAGGCTAGAGCAGTGACTACCCAGAACCCCGGACTGTCCCCGCGACTCTTCCCCGGACTGTTCATCGCCTTCGAAGGCGGCGACGGCGCCGGCAAGTCCACGCAGGCGGCCGAACTGGCCGGGGCCCTCGAGTCGCGCGGCCTGAAAGTGCTGCGGACCCGTGAGCCGGGTGGCACCCCGATCGGCGAAAAACTGCGCTCCCTGGTGCTGGATCACGGCCACGGCCACATCGACGCCCACACCGAGGCGCTGATCTTCGCGGCCTCCCGGGCCGCCCACGCGGGACAGGTCATCCGCCCCGCGCTGGAGCGGGGCGAGATCGTCCTCACCGACCGCTATATCGACTCCTCCGTGGCCTACCAGGGCGCGGGACGCGAGCTCGGAACGGACGCGGTCCGGGAGATCAACGAATGGGCCACCTCCGGGCTCCGGCCGGATCTCACCGTGCTGCTCGACGTCGACCCCGAGGTGGGCCGCCGCCGTCGAACTGCGGGCGACGCCGCCGAGGACCGCCTGGAATCCGAGGCGGATGAATTCCACGCCAGGATCCGGACCACCTTTCTAGAGCTCGCCGCCACCAGGCCGGAGAAGTATCTGGTGCTCGCCGCGCACCTGACGGTCGAGGAACTTGCCGCCCGGATCCTCGAACGGGTCGAGTCCTTGCTGACCCTCTCCGGCAGCGTGACCGCATGACCGTCTGGGACGACCTCCAGGGCCAGCCCGCCGTCGTCACGCAGTTGCGACAGACGGCCCAGGGCGAAGGCCTCACCCATGCCTGGCTTTTCACCGGGCCGCCGGGTTCCGGCCGCTCCAACGCGGCGAAGGCCTTCGCCGCGGCCCTGAACTGCGACCAGGAGGACGTCAGCCGGCGCGGCTGCGGCGAATGCGCCGCCTGCCTGACCATCCTCGGCGAAACACACTCGGATGTCGCGTTCGTGCGCACCGAGAAGGTCACCATTACCATCGACGAGGCCCGCGAACTGGTCTCCACCGCGGGCAACCGGCCCTCGTCTGCCCGGTGGCGGATCATCGTTGTGGAGGACGCTGACCGGATGGCCGAGCGCACCACCAACGTGCTGCTCAAGGCCATCGAGGAACCCACTCCCCGCACCGTGTGGATGCTGTGCGCGCCGTCGCCGGCCGATGTCCTGGTCACGATCCGCTCACGCTGCCGGGCAGTTGCGCTCCGGCTCCCGCCCCCAGCCGACGTCGCGGCCCTGCTGGTCAAGCGCGACGGCGTGGACCAGGCTGTCGCGGAACGCGCGGCCCGCGCGGCGCAGAGCCATGTCGGCATCGCCCGCCGCCTGGCCCGGGACCCGGAAGCCAGGGAGCGCCGGCTCGAAACCGTGCGGTTCCCGCTGGGACTGCGGGGCGTCACGGCGGCAGTCCTGATGGCCGAAAAGCTCGTCAAGATCGCCACCGAGGAAGCCAACAGCTCCAATGACGAGCGTGACGCGGCAGAGAAGATTGCGCTGCTTGCCACCCTCGGGGCACCGGAGAGCGGCACCCTGCCCCCGGCCATGCGGGCCCAGGTCAAACAACTCGAGGACGACCAGAAACGCCGCGCCAAGCGTTCCGTGACCGATTCCCTTGACCGCACGCTGACCGACCTGTTGTCCTTTTACCGGGATGTGCTCATCATCCAGATGGGGAACGCTGTTGAACTCGTCAACGTTGAACTCAGAAGCGAACTCGAAGAATTCGCCGGACATTCCGGTGCCGAAACCACCCTTGCCCGCATGGACGCCATCAATAAGGCCCGGACGAGGATCACCACCACCAACGTTGCCCCACTGCTGGCCATCGAGTCCATGGCCAGCAGCCTCATCTGACCATGCCTGCGTCTGTCCGCCTCCGTCTGTCCGCCCGGCCCGAAGTGGCCGGGCCTGATGTGGCCGGCCCCGATGTGGCCGGCCCCGCCGCTCCGTACCTATCCACCGAGGAGAACCGCATGAAGTCTGCACGAGAAGTTCCCCCCAGATCCCGATCCGTAGCGATCGGCGTGCGGGCTGTCGGCGCCCTGGCCCTGGCCGCGGTGCTTGCCTCGTGCAGTCTCTTCGGCGGCGCTGGCGGTGGCGGTGGCGGTGGTACGTCTCAGGGCGCCAGCCCGGGTCAGCCCGATCCTGCCATTGCTGCCTCGGCGCCGGCCGAGCTCCGCAGCTTCTACTCGCAGCCGGTCAACTGGACGCCCTGCGAGAGCACCTTCCAGTGCGCCAAGATCAAGGTCCCGCTGGATTACAGCAAGCCGGACGGGGACAGCATCGAACTTGCGGCCGTCAAGCTGACCACCAAGGGCACCAAGAAGGGCAGCCTGCTGGTCAACCCCGGAGGTCCCGGCGGTTCGGGGTATGACTTCGTCAAGGATGCCGGGGCCACGAACATCTCGGACAAGGTCCGCGCGAACTACGACATCATCGGTTTCGACCCGCGGGGCGTGAAGCGCTCCGCGCCGGTCACCTGCCTCACCGACCAGGAACGCGATGCCTACCGCGCCAAGATCTACGCGCTGGACACCGACGCCGGCCTGGACGCGGCCCTCGCCGACAACAAAGTGATCGAGGCCAAATGCGCCGAGAAGACAGGTCCGCTCCTGGGCCACATCGACACCGTGAGCGCCGCGAGGGACCTTGATGTGCTCCGCGCCGTGGTCAACGACACGAAACTGAACTACCTCGGCTATTCGTACGGAACGCTCCTCGGTTCCACCTACGCCTCGCTGTTCCCGGACAACGTGGGCCGGATGGTCCTGGACGGCGCCCTCGATCCCTCGATCAGCTACGAGGAGCTCACCAGCGGACAGGCCAAGGCCTTCGAGAAGGCCCTCCGCGCCTACGTGGAACGGTGCCAGCAGGCGAGCGGTTGCCCGCTGACCGGCAGCGTGGACGACGGCATGCAGCAGATCCGCGACCTGATCCAGGCCGTGGAGGCGAACCCGATGCGGGCCCGGGACGGCCGGCTCGTCTCCGCGTCGACGGTTGTCACCGGCATCATCGTGCCGCTCTATGACGACACCAACTGGCCGATCCTGACCCAGGCCCTTGACCAGATCAAGAAGGGCGATCCGACGCAGTTCCTTCGGCTGGCCGACTTCAACGCCGACCGGCAGCCCGACGGCAGCTACTCATCGAACAGCACGTTCGCCTTCAACGCCATCAACTGCCTGGACTACCCCATGGTGACGGACACCGCGGGGATGCGCGCCGACGAGCAGCAGCTGCGCCAGGATTCCCCGACGCTTGGTTACTACTTCGCCTACGGCGGTACCAACTGCAAGGACTGGCCCTACAAGAACGTCCGGACCCCTGCTCCGGTGGAGTACAAGGGCTCTGCCGAGATCGTCGTGGTGGGGACCACCGGTGATCCGGCCACTCCGGTGGAATGGGCCAGCGCGCTGCGCAAGCAGCTGGGCAACGCCTCACTGCTGACGTGGAAGGGCGAGGGCCACACCGCCTACGGCCGCTCCAACGACTGCATCGGCAACGCCGTGGACAGCTATCTGGTCGACGGCAAGGCACCCGCGGACAACACCGTCTGCTGAGCCTGGTTTCGTCTCCGGCGGCCTCCCGGAGGACGTCAGCCGGGGCCGGCCACCGCTCATTTTGACCCGGGCGCCGGAACTCCATTACAGTTATCTCTTGCATGAGCCGCCCGGTTTCCCGGGATTTCATGCGGTTGCTTCCTTAGCTCAGTTGGTAGAGCGTCTCACTCGTAATGAGAAGGTCGCCAGTTCGATTCTGGCAGGAAGCTCGGGAAGAACCCCGCATTGCCGCTGACTCAGCGGGGATGCGGGGTTTTTTACTGGTAACGGTGGGATGCCTCCGGTAATCCTGACAATGGTGGCCGGTACTCATGAGCGAAGCCGACGCGGCCGTAGAGCTGGCGCGAGTCACAATCTTCCACATCCCAGACCCGCCGGATAGACCCCAGGGGACAATCGACGATACGAGCGGGACCCGGTCAGTGTGGCGAATGCTGCCGCACTAACGGCCTGGTCCCAAGGAATAGAACAAGAGAGCCCACGGCGATCAGAGCCATGAGCCCTCCGGCGATGAGTCCGAGCATCACGCCTGGGGTCGTGTACCCCATCACGTTCAGCGCGATGAAAGCTGACACAACGAGCACGATGAATGCGGGTAGACAGCCGACCATCGCGCGTAACCATCGGTAGGAAGATGCGTCGAATCTGTGGTCGCGGGCGCGTATGACAAGCCGCAATCCAATGACGGCAACGGCTTGCCAGCAGGCGATTGCGATGACACCCCAGATGATTGATCGAACCACGAGCGGTTTGACCTCGGGGAACACTGCAGCCATGCGCTCCACCGCAGAGGGCAGAACCCACACCTGCGTGAACACGGACAAGAGCAACAAAACGAGAAGTACCGCAGTCAGCGCGAACGAGGTTCTACGACCCATCTCAGCCTCCTACCACTGCTTGGTGCCGGACGCTTCCGTCCGGGCTGGCGTGAAGGCAGGAAGCGCGGGCGCCGGGCCGCGGGGTACAACTAACGTGAAAGTAAGGCCTTCTCCCACCCGGCGCGACGGCGACGCTGGGCCACTGGCCCGCCTCATTTAGGCTCCGCGGAGCCGGTAACGACGTCGAGGATCTTTCGGAGTGATTCTGGCCGGCCGGCCACGTCAATGTCCCCTTTGTCGGTGGTGAGCCGAATTGCCTGGAAACCGGCTTGGGTGACGTATCGCGACTCCTTCCGGCTGATCTTCCTTGGCTCGGAGGACTCTGCCCCCAGGACTCCAAAGGTGGCGGGCCGTCCGGAAGGCTCAAGTGTGTCGTAGACGGCCGGCTGAAACTTCAATGCTGCGGTCTCATCAAACGTGGCGACACCCATGTTCCAGATGCCGCTGAGTGACCCGGGGCGCGAATCCGGGTAGCGGACGTAGACCAGAATCCCGCCCTGCGAGTCGAGCCTGGACGCGGTCTTGCGTTGCCGGCGCGTGTCGACATACCAGGAAACTGCCACGAAGACAGCCCACAGCGTCGAGTTGAAGATCGTCTGTTCCAGCGGGTGCCCCCAGCTGACGAAGAGTGCTATCCCCGCACCCCAGGCTGCGGCGAGGACCACCAGTGCAACCATTTTGCGGTGCGCGGCTATCCACTTCCTCATGCCGGTCATCCTAGCCGGGTGGTCGCCATCGTCGTGGCGGCCGTGACATTTATCGTCCTGTGGTCGCTGCGCCGTACCCGGCGGAAGGACAACGGCGGTGGTTCGGTGCCACCCTCTGTTTAGGTGTCGGCATAGACTGCGCGTGAAGGCTGCAGCAGCCCCCGGCACCGAAGGACACCATGGCTACCCTCAACCCCGATTACATGACGCTCGACTACCGCTGCCAGTACCGGGGCATTCCGAGTCTGGATCACGACCCGTCAGACTTCCCGATGGACTGGACCGTCTCGATCGACGGGCGGGGCTGGGCTGAAGGCGAGGAAGACAACGACGGGGAGGACGTCCACGTCGGGGACGCCCGCTTCAGCATCGTGCCGGACGCGGGGCTAATCGATCTCTTCGACACCCTGGACGCGGTGGACCAGGAGCTCGCCAACGTCGCCGAGATGCTGACCATCGAGCGTCCCGACTTGATGCCCAACGCCGGCATGGGACTGGGCGGGGACCTGCTGGTGTTGTCCTCCCTGTGGATCGACCCGAAATTCCGCGGTGACAAGCTCGGGCACGCGGTCCTCAAAGCAATCCTCGGCACCGTCGGGCGGGCCACCGCCCTCGTCATCCTGCAGGCCTCCCCCGTCCTCACCGACGGCGGGCCCGAGGAAGGCAGCGCGGAGCACTCGGCGGCGAAGGAAGCATTGCGGCTGTACTGGGCGGACTTCGGCTTCCAGGAAGCCGCCGGCGACTACCTCGTGCTCGGCGACATGGCGGATGCCTTCGACGCCTGAGCCGTGGCGCCCTGTCTACTTCGTAGCTTTCGGGTGATTGGTGTGCACATCGACCAGGCAGACGGACTGACCGTCCACATAGAACCACAAACGGGCACCGCCAGGGAGTCCGAGTTCCTTTTCGGCCTGGCTTGTGCCGAACTGGACCTCAAACTCTGCCTTTGAGCGGACGTGGAACACCTGATCTTTTCGCGTTCATGCAGTGCGCGGGTCGGCGACCGCCGCGGGCTCAATCCAGTCCAACCGGTCATCCGGGGTGTATCCGGCACTGATGGCCTCTGCCGTGGACCGCCAGGCGCGGAGGGTAATCAAGGCCTTATCAAAACGTGCCACCGAGGCGCAGGCGCGGGAGATGGTGACAATCTCACGGGCGAAGGCTTCCTGGTCTGCATCGCTCAGGAAGGCCATCCAGGGGAAGGGTCCGTGAAGCCTCTCAGCGAATGGGATCTGGGGGTCCCCCAGCGACGCCGTCACCAGATGCGCGGCCAGTTCCATTCCCTGATGCTCACGATCGATCTCGCTGGTCGTCAGAAGCGTGAGCGGCTCCCCGTCCCGACGAGTGATCGTGACGGGACCCTCTTCGGACGCTTTGAAGACGGCAGCCGGGTTCCGGGAGAGCTCGGAAGACTGCACGGTGCGGGAGATCGATGCCGGTGACATGCCTCCAGTTGTTCAGAACATGTTCTGAACACTCAACAGGGATGGAGGTACTGCTTACTCAGGAATGGGTAGCCGGACGGCCTATCTAGCGACGAGTGCGCCGGCATTGAGCTGCGCCGTCAGTCATCCGAGCTGCTGGCAAATGCCGAGGCCCCACATCGGCGTCTCAAAAGTCCACCTGCTGCCGCGGAGCACGGTCCGGCCCTTGCCATTCCGCAGACGGTCCGCCAGCCTTGATGGATGGAACGGCCAGACCGCAGGTTGCCAGTCCGAGCGCGGCAGAGCGGTTCTGCGGCGTCCGGGACGCAGCGCCGTCTCTCCTGGGGTCCCGTGGTGGGCTTCGGCTTGGTCAGCCTGGCGGCCGACGTTGTCTCCGACGGAGCCCGTCCGCTGGCAGGCCCGTTATTGGCCCAGCTGGGCGCCTCGGCCCTGATTGTGGGCCTCGTGACCGGCGGCGCCGAGGCCGCAGCCCAAGGGCTCCGGCTGATCTTCGGGCCGTGGGCGGACCGCACCCGCAGGTACTGGACCTTCACGCTGGCCGGTTACGCGCTCACGGCTGTCTGTGTCCCGCTGCTCGCGCTGGCGCCACTGATCGGAGCGGCCGGCCTGGTGCTGGCCAGTGTGCTGATCATTGGAGACCGGGTAGGCAAGGCGGTCCGGAGCCCGGCCAAGACCGTGTTGCTGGCCGCCGCAGCCAAGCCGGTCGGCCGCGGCCGCGCCTTCGCGGTCCACAAGTCCCTCGACCTCGCCGGGGCGCTGCTCGGGCCGCTCCTGGTCTCCTCTGTGCTTGCTGCCACGGGACTCATCTCCGTGGCCCTGGCGGTGCTGGCCATTCCGGCTGCCGCGGCACTGTTCCTGCTGGTCTGGCTGCGACGCCTGGTCCGGGTTCCGGTTGCGGGCCAGCAGCCGGCGGACCTGCCAGCGGAGGTTCCGACGTCGGCGGCCCCGGCGGCAGAGTCCTCCCCGCCCGAGGCGTCCCCGGCGGCGGACACTGCCGGCCAGCCGCCGTCGTTGTTCACCGGAACATTCATTTTGTTCGCCGTCGCCGCGTTCTTTTGGAGCGCGGGTCTGGTGGCGTTCGGCGTCATCTCCTTCCACCTGACGACGGCGCTGGCCGTTCCGGTAGCGGTGGTTCCGCTGCTGTACGCGGGTGCGATGGGCGCGGCGGCACTCGGCGCCCTCGCCAGCGGCGTCGTGTACGACAGTGCCGGCGCGGGGGTACTGCTCGCCCTGCCCGTGCTGATCGCCGCCGTGCCGGTCCTGGCCCTGGCGCCGGGAGCTGGCCTTGTCCTGGCCGGGGTCCTGATCTGGGGAACCGCCACGGGCATCCAGGATTCCACGGTCAAAGCGCTGATTGCCGATCTGGTGCCGGAACTCCGGCAGGGCACGGCCTACGGCGTCTTCGCAGCCTTCGAAGGAGGCGGGGCGTTGGCGGGAGGGGCCCTGTACGGGGCGCTCTACGACGCCCGGCCGCTGCTCATCGGGGCGGTGGGTGCGCTGCAGCTGGCCGCGCTGGGTGTGCTGCTCGTGACGCTGCGGAAGTCGCGCCGGGCCTGGCGACCCGGGCCGCTTAGCGCGACGACCAGACCGAGGTGGCCCCGGAGTGGCCGGTGATGATGCTCTGCTGACATCCTCCCCCTCCTCAAGGAGGGGGATTCCTACGCAGCCTCGCCATTCGTGAGGTCTGTTCGGTGGGTTACTGCTTCCAAAGGGTCGGCTGAAGCGAGCTTCAGTCTTACGTCCCCCCTCCACAGTCGTTTAGGCTCTCCGCCAGCCCGGGGGCGAGCACGATGTTCACTGCTGCGTTGTAGTCACGGTCCAGGACGGCGCCGCAGCCCCCGCAAGTCCAGACACGGACAGAGAGCGGCTTCTTCCCATCCCCGGTCCCGCAGACGGAGCACACCTGACTGGTGGGTTCCCATTGCGGGATGACACGGATTTCCCGCCCATATTGGGCGGCTTTTTCCTGCAGGATGGCCACGAGCGTGGCCCACCCTGCGTCGTGAATGGATTTGCCCACGCGGGTGCGGGCGAGTCCTTTCACGTTGAGTCCTTCGACGGCGACCGTTTGGTTTTCGCGGACGAGTCGAAGGGCAAGTTTGTGATGGTGGTCGAGCCTGGTGTTCCGGACTTTGGAGTGCAGTCTGGCGACCCGGAGGCGGGCTTTGCCGCGGTTGGCTGAAGCTTTTTGCTTGCGGGACAGGGACCGCTGCGCGGCGGCAAGTCTGCGTTCGGCCGCGCGGAGGTGCCGCGGGTTCTCGATCCGTTCTCTCGTTCCGTCGCTGCGGACAACGTGGGCGAGGTGCGTGAGACCGACATCCACCCCGGCAACCCGTGATTCCCGGCCCAGGGGCGTCTCGGCGACATCGACCACGAACGACACCTGATAGGTCCCGTCGGCCAGCCGGATGATGCTGACGCTGGACGGGTCCGATGGCAGCTCCCGGGAGAGTGCGAAACGGATCCGCCCTACCTTCGGCAGCGACACGAAACCGACCCCGTGGGTAGTCTGCTCGACCTTGAAACCGGCATTTTTGGTGAACCTGGCAGCCTACCGGCGGTCACGCCTGGATTTGAACCGCGGCCGCCCGACCCTGGAGTCCTTGCGCTTCCCCGTCAGGGAGGTGAAGAAGTTCCGGTAGGCGCGGTCCGCGTCCATGAGTGACTGCTGGAGCGGGACGCTCGATACTTCGGCCAGCCACGCCCGCTCCGGGGTCCGCTTCGCGTCGGTCAGGAGCGTCTTGGACAGCTCCCCCGAGGTCGGGAGCGGCAGGCCCCGCTCATGGGCTGAACGGCGGGCAGAGAGCACGTCGTTGAAGATGACACGGCAGGACCCGAACAGGCGGGCCAGCGCCCGTTCCTGACCCGCGGTGGGGTAGGCCCGGTAGGCGTACCGTTTCTTCAACGACGTGCTCCAACTATACTTGGTGTCATGGAACAAAACAAGGATATACGCCAAGGCAGACATGCAGTGTGGGACTGCCACGCTCATTTGGTGTTCGTAACAAAATACCGGCGCGGCGCGTTCACTGATGAAATCCTCACGGACTGCGAAGGCATCATGCGGCAGGTGTGTGAGGACTTCAGTTGCTCCCTGGAGGAGTTCAACGGCGAAGACGACCACGTGCACCTGCTGATCAACTTCCCCGCGACGGTCCAGCTCTCAAAGCTGGTCAACTCCCTCAAGGGCGTCTCGTCAAGGCTCCTGAGGCAGAAGCACTCCGACCATCTGAGCAAATATCTCTGGGATGGGCACCTCTGGTCACGCTCGTACTATTGCGGGACCGCCGGAGGGGGCCCTCTTAGTGTTCTGGCTGATTACGTTCAATCACAAAGGCGCCCCGGGTAGGCCCCGCAATTCACCTCCACCCTGAAGGTGGAGCACTCTTGCGCCTAAAGGGTAGATGAAGAAGGCTCCGGCCGCCGCGCCAGCGACCAGCAGGACGATTCCAACGCCGCGGTTCGTCCGCAGGCCGCCGAGGAAGGCGAGGCGCCGGCCGATCGGCTCGTAGCTGGCAACGATCATTGCCACAACGATGACGAAGACGATCACCGAGGCGACCTTCAGCACGTCTCCCTCCTGGGCATGCTCGTTGACGAGCGCCGAGGCGGGCCGGGATTTTTCGAGTTGTTCGCCCGCTTGGGCGGTGAGGAGGGAGAACGGGACGAGGCCCAGGCGCGCGCCCCGTGTCGCCATGGCCGGGGTGAGGGCTTCTATGATTCTTGCATGAGAGAGCTGGAGCTGGCGGGCATTGCGGCACGTCTCTATGCCTTGCCGTTCGACGATTTTGTCGCCGCCCGGACGGCCGCGGCAAAGGAAGTGGCCACCGCGCCCGGGAAGGGTCCCGCGGCGAAGCAACAGCAGTCCCTGGCAGCGGCCGTGCGGTCCCTGCCCAAGCCGTCCGTGGCGGCGTGGACCGTGAACATGCTCGCGGCGCGCCAGCCCGAGACGCTCCGGGAACTCGCCGCGTTGGGGCAGTCCATGCGCGCCGCGCAGTCGGCCCTGGATGCGGCGGAACTCCGTAAGCTGGCTCAACACCGGCGGCAACTCCTGGCCGCTGCCGTCCGGGATGCCCAGGCTGTGGCAGCACAGCAGGGCCGGAAGATCAGCGGTGCGATCGCAACGGAAGTGGAGGAGACGCTGCGCGCCGCCACGGCGGACGAAGGCGCCGCGGCGGCGGCGCGGAGCGGGCGCCTGCTCCGGGGGCTGTCCGCCGACGGGGTCGACGTCGTGGACCTCGCCGGTGCCGTGGCGCTGCCGTCCCTTGCCATCCCGGAAGCTTCTGTTGCGGTTCCCTCGCGGGTCCCGACCAGCTCTTCCGCTCCGGCCGGGGCCCGGGCGACGAAGCACGCGGCCCCTAAGCAGGCGGCCCAGCCCCGGCTGCAGGCGGTGCGGGAGGAACCCCGGGCGCCCACGCCGTCGGCGCTCGAACGCGCCCGGGCCGCGTTGGACCAGGCCGAACAGTCCGCCCGCGAGGCCACCAAGGAAGCCCTGCGGTACGCGCAGGAACTGGACGAGGCCAGAGCCCTGGCGGCCGGCCTGGCCGAGGCGGCACTGACGCTGAGGAAACAGCTGGAACAGACAGAGCTGGACCTCAAATCAGCCCGCAAACAGCACGAGCTGGTGGCCGCCCAGGCGCAGCAGGCGGTCCGGGCCTCGGACACGGCCCGGCGAAAAGAGGACCTCGCCCGCGAGCGGGTGTTGCGGCTTGGCAACACGCCGGGCTAACGGCCTCATACTGTCGGAGGCCGGTTGCACACTTAATTCATGGAAACGAACCAGTACTTTGAAGTGACCTATCTGGACACCGACTGCGGCCGCATCCGCACCGAGGCTTTCGACGACGCCGCCGATGCGGAGCGCTTCGCGAGCCGGCGTGTTGCAGACGAGGACGGCTGGGCCATCATCGACACCGTGCCCCTTCTGCAACATAAGAAGGCAGCCTGAAAGGCCGCCTGAGCCGTCCATCCGGCGGGCGGTCCGTCGATCGGGCCAGCCGTCCATCCGGCGGGCGGTCCATCCGGCGGGCGGTCCATCCGGCGGGCGAGCTGTCCAGCAGGAAGGGCCCCCGCCCGGAACGGGTGAAGGCCCTGCCGCGGTTCCGGCGTCAGCCGCCGGGTTGGTCCAGGCGGCGGAGCCGAGGCATTCGCTAAGGCGGAGTCGGAGCGCCTAGGCGAAGTCGGAGACTGCAGGGTCGGCGCCGATCCGTCCGGCACCCTCTGCCGAGTTGTCCAGGCCGTTGATGGCCTGCACGTCGGTCTCATCCAGCGTGACATCCAGCGCCGCGTAGTTCTCGCGGATCCGGGACTCGGTCACGGACTTGGGGATGACGACGTTGCCGATGGCGAGGTGCCAGGCGATGACGACCTGAGCAGGCTTGGCGTTGTGCTTGGCCGCGATCTGGGCGATCACGGGGCTGTCCAGCAGCTCGCCGCCCTGGCCCAGCGGTGACCAGGCCTGGGTGAGGATCCCCTTGGAGGCATTGAACTCACGCAGCTCGGCCTGGTTGAAGAACGGGTGCAGTTCGACCTGGTTGATGGCCGGAACAACGCCGGTCTCGTCGATCAGGCGCTGCAGGCCTTCCTTGGTGAAGTTGGAGACGCCGATGGTCTTCACGCGACCCTGCTTCTGCAGCTCGATGAGCGCCTTCCAGGTGTTCACGTACTTGTCCTGCTTCGGCTGCTGCCAGTGGATCAGGTACAGATCCAGGGACTCGAGGCCGAGCCGTTCCATGGAGGCCTCGAAGGCCTGAAGCGTGGACTCGTAGCCCTGGTCCGCGTTCCACAGCTTGGTGGTGATGAAGATTTCCTCGGGCTTGAGGCCGGAGCGCCCGATCGCGCGGCCGACTCCTGCTTCGTTGCCGTAGATCTTCGCGGTGTCAATGTGGCGGAAGCCGGCCTCGAAGGCCTGGGCAACCACCTTTTCGGCTACATCGTCTTCAACCTGCCACACGCCGTAGCCGAGCTGGGGAATGGTGTTGCCGTCATTGAATGTCAGTACCGGAGAAGAAGTCATCCGACTACTCTGCCAATTTCCGTGCGGTCCGGCCAGAGCAGAGGCAGAGCTAAGCTAGCCGCGTAACCGGGAATACCGGCGGCGGCGCCGCGGCGCCGGAGGTCTCAGTCCCCTGCGGTGGCTTCGGCCAGACGCCTTTCGGCATCGCAGACGTGTTCCAGCACCGATTCGGCCCGCCGCCTGACCGACACCGCGCCGGCCTGGACGGGCCCGACGGCGAGCCGGAGCATCGCCGCCGCCTCTGCCGTAGTGGCGAGGGAGTTGCCTGCGGTGGATAGCGAGCGGTGGACGCCGGCCAGCGCCCCGGGGATGTCGAGGCCGTCACTGGGCGAGCGCCTCTGGGCCTCGACGCAGACCCTCCGGACCCGAACAGCGAGTTCGGACAGCTCGTTGGCGACGTCCACGAGTTCGGCATAGAGCGCTTCATCCTCCACGCCTTCCAAGACCTGGTGATAACGGTCCAGTCCGCGTATGAAGCGGTCGTGGGCCCGCCGCCAGAGGCCCTTACCGAGTTCGGCGTCGTCCTTCTTTCCCTGCAGGGCGGTCCTGAAGAATCCCAAGGGTGCCCTAGAGGTACTGGCCGGGGCCGTGGTCCGGATCAGCGGGCCCGGGAGGCTCGGATGGTGCCGCCCCGGGCCTGGACGCGGCGGCCCGCTGGGGTTCACCGTTCTCCCCGATGATGACACCGGGTGCGATCACCGTTCCGGGCGGCAACTGGCGGAGCTGCATCTGCGCGAAGGTATGCTCCCTGGCGGCGTGCTGCGCCGCGATGGCCGTCTGAATGCCGTGGAAGAGTCCTTCGAGCCAGCCGACCAGCTGGGCTTGGGCAATCCGCAGTTCAGCGTCCGATGGAGTGGCGTCATCCGAGAAGGGCAGGTTGAGCCGTTCAAGCTCCTCGACAAGCTCCGGAGCGAGGCCGTCCTCGAGCTCCTTGATCGAGCGTTCATGGATTGCGGCAAGCCGGGTCCGTGCCGCGTCATCCAGGGGCGCGGACTTCACTTCGTCCAGCAGCTGCTTGACCATGGTGCCGATCCGCATGACCTTCGCGGGTTGGTCCACCAGGTCCTGCAGCTGGGTGCCCCTAAGGTGCTCGGACGAGGCCGGCCCGGGCTGCGGCGTCCGCGGTTTGTCGGCCAAGGGCGCGGCCACGTCCAGGGTGGTGCCCTCGACGGGAACGTCTTCGGCAGGTTGCGCGGCGTTCGGATCGCTCATGGCTTCATACTCTCACGCGCCGGTCCGGAAACCTGCCGGCCGCTGTATCCGCGAAACCGCAGGGTCGCACCAACGGCGGAGGACGCCGTCGGGCACTATTGTGCACGACGGCGTCCTCCGGAACGCGGCAGCCGAATCAGCGCACCCCGGTCAGGGATCCGGGGTCAGCAGCACCGGCCCTGCGGGTTGCTGTCCTGGCGGTCCGTATGGTCCCGCCAGAACTCCCGCTCCGTCAGCGGCGGGTCGCCGTGCTCGGAGACAGCGTGGTGTTCCAGGTATTTCGCGTATGCATCCGCGCCCATCACACCGCCCAGGTACCGGGCGAATCCCCGGAATCCCTCAACCACCGCGTTCATCTCATTCTCCGCATCAGTGGTGCGCGGCCTTTTCGAACCGCTTGTCAGCCGGCAGCTTGTTCCATTCGGCCATGAGCGCGCGCTCGTCCGGAGTGGGGATCAGGCCCGCCGGGGCGAAGACGCGGGACGGCAGCGCGGGGTCCTCGTTGTCCCTGTTGGCCACGCCGGCCCTGGCGTTGCGGAATGCCGTGTACGTGGCCACAAGGGCCATCGCGATGACGATGATGCTGAGCACCACGAAGATGACAGAGAGCCAGCCCTGGATCGCGGTGTTGCGCACCACGGCTTCCATGGCGGGGACCGTCTTGGCCGTGCCGAAGGAGGTCTTGCCTTCCGCGAGGGCCTTGGAGAACGCCGCGTTGTTGGCGAAGTAGCCCACGGCCGGGGTGGAGGAGAAGATCTTCTGGTAGCTGGCCGTGATGGTCACGACGGCTGCGAAGGCCATCGGGAGCGCCACGATCCACAGGTACTTGAAGGAGCCGCGCTTCGCCACGATGGCGAGGCAGACGGACAGGGCGATGGCGGCAAGCAGCTGATTGGCGATGCCGAACAACGGGAACAGCGTGTTGATGCCGCCCAACGGGTCCGTGACTCCCATCAGCAGCACTGCACCCCAGGCAGCGACCATGACGGCGGTGGCGAACCAGGCCCCCGGGCGCCAGGAGTGTTCCTTGAACTTCGGGATGAAGTTGCCGATCGAGTCCTGCAGCATGAAGCGGGCAACGCGGGTACCGGCGTCGACCGCGGTCAGGATGAACAGCGCCTCGAACATGATGGCGAAGTGGTACCAGAAGCTCATCAGGGCGGTGCCGCCAATGAACTGCTGCATGATGTGTGCAAGCCCCACAGCCAGGGTGGGCGCGCCGCCGGTGCGGGAGATGATGCTTTCCTCGCCGACGTTGGCTGCCGTCTCCGTGAGCAGGCTGGGGCTGATGTTCACGCCGGACAGGCCGAGGCTGTTGACCCAGCCGGCGGCCGATTCCGCGGTCCCACCGGTGAGCGCGGCCGGAGCGTTCATGGCGAAGTACAGTCCGCGGTCGATCGAGATCGCGGCCACGAGGGCCATGATCGCCACGAAGGACTCCATCAGCATGCCGCCGTAACCGATGTAGCGGCTCTGGCGTTCCTTCTCGATGAGCTTCGGCGTTGTGCCGGAGGAGATCAGGGCGTGGAAGCCGGAGAGGGCGCCGCACGCAATGGTGACGAACAGGAACGGGAACAGGGCACCCGGGAAGACCGGACCGTTGTCCCGGCTGGCGAATTCGCTGAAGGCCGGGACGGTGATTTCCGGGCGGACCACGATGACGGCCAGCGCCAGCATCACAATGACACCGATCTTCATGAAGGTGGAGAGGTAGTCACGCGGGGCCAGCAGCAGCCAGACCGGCAGGATGGCCGCGATGAAGCCGTAGACGATGAGGGCCCAGGCGAGGGTCACCTTGTCCAGGGTAAAGAGCGCGGCACCCCACTCGGTCCCGGCAACGGCGCCGCCGCCGATGATGGCCGCCATCAGCAGCACGAAGCCGATCAGGGACACTTCCATGATCTTCCCGGGCCGGATGAAGCGCAGGTACACACCCATGAAGAGCGCGATCGGGATGGTCATGCCGACGGAGAAGACACCCCAGGGGCTCTCGGCCAGCGCGTTCACGACGACGAGGGCCAGGATGGCGACAATGATCACCATGATCAGCAGGGTGGCGACCAGCGCGGCGGTGCCGCCGATGACGCCGAGTTCCTCGCGGGCCATCTGGCCCAGGGAGCGTCCGCCGCGGCGCATGGAGAAGAACATGACCAGGTAGTCCTGGACGGCACCGGCCAGTACGACGCCGATGATGATCCAGATGGTGCCCGGGAGGTACCCCATCTGGGCTGCGATGATGGGGCCCACCAGCGGGCCGGCGCCGGCGATGGCGGCGAAATGGTGGCCGAAGAGGACGTTGCGGTCCGTCCGGACGTAGTCCTTGCCGTCGGCCTTGTACTCGGCCGGGGTGGCGCGGCGGTCGTTCGGCTTGAGCAGGTAGCGCTCAATGAACTTGGAGTAGAAGCGGTAACCGATGAGGTAGGTGCAGACGGCTGCGAAGACGAACCAGATCGCGTTGACGGTTTCGCCGCGGACAATGGCGAGCATGAACCAGGCCACGGCGCCCAGCAGGGAGATTGCCACCCAGATCGCGATCTTGGCAGGCGTCCATTTGCGCTCTTCGGCTTCGCCGACGGAGTCGTCCACGGCCGTGGGCGGCAGCGCCGGATCCGGCGTGATGCCGTCATCGACCTGTACGGTTTTTGGCGTGCCATCTGGCATTGTGCCCATGTCTCCTCCTTGAGAAACCCCAGCCGGACAAATCCACTGTACGGATCCGCCCCAAGGGACCCTACCAAGCCGGCAACTGCATGGGTGTGGCTGTGCGGTGGCTGTGCGCCAGGCGGCCCGGAGACGGCGATGAACGGTAGGTATAGAATACCGCGGGGAACGGCACCGGGGCTATCGCGGCGGGTTGGCCAACTGCATCAGCCGGGCCTCGCAGAGATCGAGCCAGCGGACTTCGGCTTCGGTCTGGAAGATGAGCGAATCCAAGACAAGGAGCCGTGCGGTGTCGGCCGGGCGGTGCTGGGCCACGGTGTCCCGCCGGGCCTTGGTGTAGTCCTGCAGCGCCCTGATCGAGACACCGCGCTGGGCCTGGATGATGGCGCCGACGTCCACCCCGGTGAGCGTCAGCCCCAGTGCCAGTTTGATGGCCAGCTCATTCCGTGGCGGCGAGGCCCGGGAAACCGGAGCGGTGAACCAGCCGCGGACTTCGGCCAGGCCGTCGGGGGTGATGTTGTAGATCACGTGGCCTTCGCCGTCGGCGCCCTCGTTGCGGACCAGGCCGTCACGTTCCAGCCGATCCAGAGTGGTGTACACCTGACCGATGTTCAGGGGCCAGGACGCACCCGTCCTGTCCTCGAACTCAATCCTGAGCTGGTACCCGTAGCGCGGGCGGTCCTGCAGCAGTGCGAGGAGGCTGTGGCGGATCGACATGATGCTCCCGGAGGTAGCGGGGACGACAGCATACACGCGCCCCAAGACGCGTGTATACCGCGTATGGGATCACAGTACCGTCATTTAGGGCCCGGAAGCAAAAACGTATGCCACTCGAAGCATAAGTTGGCAGAGGCCGGCCGGTACCGCCTACATCACCAGGAGGATCTTGCCGACATGGTCGCCTGAGTCGAAGTAGCGGTGTGCGGCCTGGACCTGGTCCAGCGGGAATGTCTTCGCCACGAGCGGCCGGATCCGCCCGTCGGCCAGCAGCGGCCAGACGGCGTCGCGCACCGCGTTCATGATCACGGACTTTTCCTCGACCGGCCTCGGGCGAAGCGCCGTCGCAATGATTGCGGCGCGCTTCCTGAGGAGCTGGCCGAGGTCCAGCTCGCCCTTGGCCCCGCCCTGCAGCCCGATCACCACGAGCCGTCCGTAGTCGGCCAGGGCGTCGACGTTCTGGCTGAGATATTTGGCCCCGACGACGTCGAGGATGACGTCCGCGCCCTTCCCGCCGTTCTGGGCGCGCAGGCTCTCCGGGAAGTCCTCCTCGGCATAGTTGATCGCGATGTCCGCACCGAGGAAAGCCTTCGCGGTGCCGACCTTCTCGGCGGTGCCCGCCGTCGTGGCCACAACGGCCCCGAAGGCCTTCGCGAGCTGGATGGCCATGGTGCCGATGCCGCCCGTGGCCCCGTGGATGAGCACGGTCTCGCCCGGCTGCAGCTGGGCGGTCATGATCAGGTTGGAATAGACTGTGGCCGCGACCTCCGGCAGGGAGGCCGCCGTGACCAGGTCGACGCCGTCGGGAACCCTCAGGACCTGACCCGCGGGGACGGCGACCTGCTGGGCGTAGCCCCCGCCGGCCAGCAGGGCCACCACCTTGTCCCCCACCGAGAACGGCTTTGTCACGCCCGGTCCGAAGCCTGCGATCCGGCCGGAAACTTCCAGCCCGGGGATCTCCGAGGCGCCGGGCGGGGGCGGATAGTGTCCCTTGCGCTGCTGGACGTCCGCGCGGTTGAGCCCTGCGGCGACGACGTCGATCAGCACCTCGCCGGGGCCGGGCTCCGGGGCCTGGACCTCGCGGACTTCCAGGGCCTCGGGTCCCCCGGGTTCGGAGATATAGACAGCCTTCATGGAGAACTCCCGATTCCTTACTTACGTCGTGACTTACGTCGTGCAGGAATGCGCCTGCGGCAGGCCGCATCCGGCGACACTTCCTCCAGAGTATGTGGGGGAAGCGTCCCTGTCCGCGAGCGCGCGCACGTTTTTTGTGGCAGCCGACTGCCTATGGAACACTACTCGTTAGGGAAGGTTGTCCGAGCGGCCGATGGAGCTGGTCTTGAAAACCAGTGTGCGGTGACCCCGTACCAAGAGTTCGAATCTCTTACCTTCCGCGAATAATGCCCCTGGCTCCTGCGCTTGCTGCAGAGCCGGGGGCATTTTTGCGCCCTCTGGCCGGGGGCTCAGTCGTCGCGCGGGCAGATCAGGGCGGATCCGCGGCCGTTATTCGCCCTGATCTGCCCGCGCAGGAGCCGGGCAGCCGAATGTCTTCTCCCGCGGCCGGTCATCGAGGCCAGCCCTGCGCCATCAGGGCCCGGCGGACGCGCATCAGCACCCAGGCATCGCCGCTCCTGACGTCGAGCTTGTTGACCACGAACTGTCGCCACCCCGCGCTGACGGTGCGTTCGTTCCGCAGCGCATCGGACTGCTGCTGGGCCGGCGTCAGGTGGTGGCCGCCGTCGTACTCCACCGCCAGCCGGTAATCCAGGCAGGCGAGATCGATCCACAAAGGGGTTTCCAGCGAGTCCACCAGGATGTAGTTCGGTTCGAAGACCGGCATCGCGGACCGTTCGAATAGTAGGCGGAGCCGGGTCTCGGGCGGAGAGTCGACGCCGATGCGAACCAGACCGAGAGCCTGTCGAAGCAGCCGCAGGCCAGCCACTCCATGGAGCCGGCCGGAGTAGGCCAGGAGATCCGGGAGCGGCAGGCGTGCGGTCCGGGGGTGGTAATACCGCGTATGTTCGCAGACCAGATCGTCGGCGATGACCACGAGGTCATCCAGGCCCAGGCCCGGCCAAATCCAGCAGGGTCCGCGGTATGGAGGTGACCGGAACCCGGTCCAGGATCACGACGTCGTCCGGCGCGAGCGGGGAACGGTGACCGATGACCCCCTTCCGGCGGGGTGCGGCGGAACCGCTGCGGGTCATGTGCAGCAGCCGGGCCGACAGCGGAAGCCGCGTGTCCGCCAGGTTGTCGGGGAGTTTGAAGGAGTGGATCGCTGCAGCGGAGTAGAAGCTGACGGTGTCCGGTGTGCCCAGCAGGGTGTATGGGCGTGCCCTTGCCAGCAGCGACTGCTCCCGGGCGGCGGGAACCCGGATGCCGCGGCTGGGGACGTGGAGGTCCTTGGCCTTGGCCCGCCATGGGGAGAGGCCCTGCAGCCGGGCTTCGCCGATGGTGAAGGAGCTTGCCGCGAGTTCAGCAGGCAGGGGTTTCCCTGTCGTCATCCGCCCATTAGGCCACAGGACGGGCCGACGTACGGCGGGTTATCCACAGCCCTGGCGAGCGCGTGGGCGGGCGCAGTGCAGGGGGCGCGTGGCGGGCGCAGTGCAGGGCCAGGGCCCAGCACGGGCAGATCAGGGCGAATCCGCGACGGCGATCCGCCCTGATCTGCCCACGCAACACTGCCCACGAAGCACTGCCGCGGCCGGGACGACCCGGCGGCCCGCGGCCCCTGCGCCCCCCCGTCGGACAAACAGACCGAATCCGCCCGAACCATTGAAACCGTCGGTCCCCCGGCATAGTCTCTCTGATGTCTCCACCACCCACACGAATCCGGCGGCCGCAACTCGCGTGTGCCGCCAGACAGAGCAGGAGCCTGCAATGCCAACACCTGAACACACCAACGGCGCACCATGCTGGAACGACCTGATGACCTCGGACACCGAAAAAGCCAAGGCGTTCTACGGGACGCTCTTCGGCTGGACCTTCCAAACCGGCGACGAGGAAAAATACGGCGGGTACATCACGGCGGCGAAGGACGGGAAAACCGTTGCCGGCATGATGCAGAAGGACGACTCGATGGCGGGCATGCCGGACATATGGAGCACGTACCTGCGCTCGGAGGACGCCGCGGCCACCGTCAAGGCCGCGACGGAGCACGGCGGCCAGGTCTACATGCAGCCCATGGACGTCCTCGAGCAGGGCAGCATGGCCATGATCGCCGACGCCACCGGCGCGTCGGTCGGCGTGTGGCAGCCGGCAGAAATGAAGGGCTATGAGCTGGCGGCCGAGCCCGGCGCCCCGGCCTGGCACGAGCTCCACACCAAGGACTACGCCACCGCCGTCACGTTCTACCAGGACGTGTTCGGCTGGGACACCGACGTCATGAGCGACACCCCGGAATTCCGCTACACGACACTGGGTGCCGGAGACGCCGCCAAAGCAGGGATCATGGACGCCTCCGCCTACCTCCCCGCCGAGGTCCCGTCCAACTGGCAGGTCTATTTCGCCGTTGAGGACGCTGACGCCTCCATCGAGAAGGCCGTTTCCATGGGCGCCCGGGTGATCGACGGGCCGGACGACACCCCGTTCGGACGGCTTGCCACCCTTGCCGACCCCACCGGCGCCATGTTCAAGATCGTGGCTGACACCGGACAGGGGGCTCAGTCCGCCGCGGACGCCTAGCCGACCGCCTAGCCGAAGGGGTCCTGAGCGCCCCGGAATAACCTCAGGGCTTTAGCAGCCATCTTCGACGTCCCTGCAGCGCCGGCACGTCCAAGGCCGCGACTCGCCACAGATGGCCGCTATCCCGCCCGTTTAGCAGCCATCTTCGTCACTTCGGTGTCACCCGCGCTGCCTCCAGGGCCGCCCCAGCGACCCGGGCTGCCTCCAGGGCGAAGGGCCGCGACTCGCCACAGATGGCCGCTATCCCGCCCGGATAGCGGCCATCTCCGTCAATTGGATGCGGCGTTGGCTCGATCGCCTGGATCCAGTACCAGAAGTGCTTCAAAGGCTAGTTCCGTAGCCTTTGAGCAGTGAGCATGCCCTCCCCTGGGCTGCAGCACGGGACATATTACCCATATGTCCAGTGTTCAGCCCGGGGGTGGGGCATGCTCATTCTTTGTTGGGGCGGAGGTGCCGGGGACCCAGTTCGTTCCCGCGGCCGGGTCTTCGTGCTCGTGACCGCTGGGGCCAGCGTGACAGGCGGTGCACAGGAGACACTGGTAATGTCTGGCCAATGGGCAGGGGAAGGTTTCATCGGGCGGTTGGCATTGTCATAGCACTGGCCGCCGCCGGCGCAGCGGCGCTGTTGTGGTTTGCGGTCGCGGCCGGGGGTCCGCGGGCTGACGAGTCGCCGAGCCACGGACTGGTCCTGGGCGTCTGGAACGTCCTCTACAACACCGATGCGCCGGCTCTGCGCAATATTGTCGCCGCAATTGCCCTCGCCCTCCTGCTGGCCGCCGGAATCGCGCTGCTGGAACGCCGCATCACCAATAAATCGCGCCGTTCGGCGAATCCCCAGGCCGCCCCGCTTGCGCCGCGGATCGTCATGGCGGACACGCGAGAGGTCTATGCCGGTCCCGTGACCGTGACGGTGCTGATCCCGGCGCACAACGAACAAGCGTCGCTCCCCACCACGATCGCGTCCCTCCTGACCCAGTCCCACCGCCCGGGGCGCATCATCGTGGTCGCGGACAACTGCACCGACAGCACGGCCGCGCTCGCCCGGCAGGCCGGCGTCGAGGTCATTGAGTCCGTCGGAAACACCAAGAAGAAGGCAGGCGCACTGAACCAGGCCCTTAAACAGCTGCTGCCCGGCCAGGGCGACAACGACGTCGTGATGGTGATGGACGCGGACACCAGCCTCGACGACGGCTTCCTGGCCGCCGCAGTGGCACGCTTCACCGACGACCGGGCCCTCATGGCCGTGGGCGGCCTCTTCTACGGGGAGGAGGGCCACGGCGTGCTGGGGCAGTTCCAGCGCAATGAATACATCCGCTACGGACGCGAGATCCGCCGACGCCGGGGCCGCGTCTTCGTGCTCACCGGCACCGCGTCCATGTTCCGGCCCCGCGCCCTGCGCACGATCGCCGCGCAGCGCGGGGACTCCCTTCCGGGCAACCCCGGCGATGTGTACGACACCGTTGCCCTGACTGAGGACAACGAGCTGACAATCGCCCTGAAGTCCCTCGGCGCCCTGATGATCTCGCCGGCCAAGTGCACGGTGGTCACCGAACTCATGCCCAGCTGGCGCACCCTCTGGTCCCAGCGCCTGCGCTGGCAACGCGGCGCCCTGGAAAACATCGGCGCCTACGGCGTGACCCCGCAGACCGTCCGGTACTGGGCACAGCAACTCGGCATCGGCTACGGCGTCATTGCCCTGAGCGCCTACCTCCTGCTCATCCTGCTCATGATGTTCTCGCTCGATGTCTGGATCTGGTTCCCGTTCTGGCTGGGCCTCGGCGCAGTGTTCATCACGGAACGCGTCGTCACGGTGTGGAAGGGCGGCTGGCGGGCACGCCTGCTGGCCGTGGCGTTGTTCCCTGAGCTGCTCTTCGACATGTTCCTCAACATCGTCTACGTCAAAGGCATCATCGACATCGCACTGGGACGCACCGCCAACTGGAAACACCTCACCCACGAGGCCGCCCCCGAGATCGTGAAAGCACAGGGATGATCCCCGCCGTCAGCCCCCTCGTCCCCACCGGTATTCTGCTTCCGGAGTCGGTCCTGCACACCGAATGGTTCGCCATCCTGGCGACCTTCGTGGCCATCAATACCGTCATGTATTGCGCCTTGGCGGTGGCAAAGATCCTGCCGAAGCTGCACCCCAGCTCCTGGCTCCCGGTGCGCCACGAACGCACCGAGACCCGAAGCATCTACCCGGACGCGCCGCGGTAAGAGAGCCTTTCAGCACTGAGCATGCCCTCCCCTGGGCTGCAGCGCTGGACATGTTGCCACTATGTCCAGTGCTCAGCCCGGGGGTGGGGCATGCTCATTTTTCGTGACCGGGAATTCTAGGATCCCAGGATGCCGCGGGCTATCTCGTCGGCGTCGCGCAGGGTGCGCTGGCCGCTGCGGTAGGCGGGGCCGTTCTTTTGCCGGGCCTCGGCCGCGATGGCGGTCCCCCACTGCGCCGCGGAGAGCTGCAGCCCGAGGACATAGAGGCCCTCGGTCACGGAACCGTTTGAGCCCAGCGGCCGGTACGGGTGCGGAGAAACGTCCAGGCCGGAGGTCTGCACCGGAACCCCTTCCACCGTCATCATGAGGCGCGGCCGCACCAGCCCCTCCGCGAACAGCTGTTCCAGCAGCGCCGACACGTTGACGGCAACCCTGTTCGCCGGCGCAAGCGCTTCAATCAGGGCACCGGCCGCCACGGCCTCGCCCTGTGCCCCGCCGGCGCCTGTCCCCCGGGTGCCCGTTCCGCCGGCGCCCCGGCCGCCAGAGCCAGAGCCAGAGCCAGAACCAGAACCAGAACCAGAACCAGAACCATGGCCACCCACCCACGGTGACGCCGCGGTAAAGGTCCCGGCCGTGCGGTCCACGCCGAACTTGGGATCCGGCCCGACGAACCGGACGACGCCGGCACGCGCCAGCGCTGCCAGCTGTTCGGCGCGCAGCGCGGGCGGGCCGCTGGCAAGGCCTTCGACGAACGACTCGAACCAGCCGCGCAGCCCTGCCACCCACGACTCGTCCGTGATGCCGCCGTCGGCCACCGCCGTCTTCAGCACCGCCCGCCCGTGGTGCAGGGCTCCGATCGCCATCTTGACCGGATCGTCCTCCCCCAGCGCGGAGCGGCGGGCATCGTCGAGAAGATACTCGACGACGGCGGCGTCCAGCTCCGCCCGGGAGTCAAAGGAACGGCCGGCCAGCGGTGCCGCCAGGCCCAGCAGGTCCAGCCGGTGGGCGGGCCGGACATGCACCGCGATCGCGGAATCCACCGCGTCCTCCCATTTGGCCGCGCTGTGCGCGTGGGGGCGCAGCGCCTCCTCCAGCGCCCGCAGGAACTCGGTGGGATCGGTCAGGATGGCGCCGGGCTGCGAGCGCGCGAGCGTCGAGTAGTACGCCCACACGGCGTCGCGGTGCAGGAGCGGCCAGAGGTCGTGGTCGAAGGCGGGCTGAATCCCCGCCTCGCCGAACCTCGCCAGCGCGCTTTCGGTGCAGTACCGCAACGTCACGGCGGAGGGGTAATACCCGGCCAGGGCGGCCTTGGCCCGGTACGGAGTGCCGCGGCGCGAGGCGGCGATGATGAGCGGTTCCAGGCCGGACGGCCGGTAGCTCAGCCCGCCGTCGTCCCCGGTCAGGAAGGTGCCTCCCCGCCCCTCGGTCAGCTGGCCCATGACGTCGAAGAAATTCAGGCCCATGCCGCGCACCAGCACCGGCTTGGCGGCCGGCACCCGGGACCAGTCGACGTCGGCCGGCGCGGCCGGCGGCAGGTACAGCAGCCCCAGCTCCTCCGCCGCGGCCTTCAGCTCCCGCTGTTCCGGGCTCAGCCGCGATTCCAGATGGCCCAGAGCCAGCACCACCGAGTCGACGGTAAGCACCGTCCCGCCCGCCAGCCCGACGTCGAACCTCACCCGTCCGTTCAGGTCACCGTCATGCCCGGTCCCGGCGTGGGATCCGGTCCCGGCGGCGGGCGCGGCCGCGGCCGTGGCGTCGGCCGTGGCGTGGGGTGCGGTCGCGGGGGCCGCCGCGTGCCGGACGGAGACCGCCGTCGTCTCGTGGAATTCCACCGTGACCCCCGCGGGCAGCACGGAGAGCAGTTCCTCGAGCGTGCACCGGAGGTAACGGCCGTACAGGGCACGGCTGGGGAAGTCCGCGGAGCCCAGGGCGGCGAGCTCGGCACGTTCGTCCGCGGTCAGCGAAGGGTGCGGACGCCGCTGCTGCAGTTCGCGCCAGCGGTCAAAGGTGTCCCCGGCCAGCGGAGGCGCCAGCGCGGGGTCCTCGGGAACGATCGTGGGGTAGAACGACTGCGTGTTCATCAGGTAAAGCCGGGACTGTCCGGGCTGCCACACATGGCCCGGGCCGGCGGGGTAGGGATCAACCACATCGATGTGGAGCGTCGCGTCCGGGCCGGCCGGCGCCCAGTTGGCGAGCAGCCGCTCCAGCACGCTCGTGCCCCGGGGACCGGCGCCTATCAGTGCCGTCCGGATGCTTTGCGATATGCCCACGGCATCCAGCGTATCGGCAACCGGCATACTGCCTGACCGGCGGACGCCGAGCATCGGCGAGGGTCGCTTGACTTGCTAGCCGCGCGCTGATGTTGCTTGGATGGAACGATGACCACCACTGAAGCTGTTCACCCGCCCGCGTCCGGCCACCCGTCCGGACCCGCCGCCGGTGCAGGAACCGCCCCCGAACCCGTCGATGAGAACATCTGGCTGGAGGAGATCTACGGCGAGGAGCAACTGGCCTGGGTCCGTGAACAGAACGCCAGGACGGAGGATCTGCTGCAAAATGCCGAATATGCCCGGCTCGAGGGCAGCATCCTTGAAGTACTGGACTCCACGGACCGGATTGCCATGGTGGGCAAGCACGGCGATTGGTACTACAACTTCTGGAAGGACCGGGACAACCCCAAGGGGCTGTGGCGCCGGACCAGCTGGGAAAGCTACCGCAGCGGAACACCGGAGTGGGACATCCTTTTGGACGTCGACGCCCTGGCCGCAGCCGAGGGCCAGGAATGGGTCTTCCACGGCGCCAGCTTCCTCCGCCCGGCCCAGGGCGAGCCGCACCGGCGTGCCCTGCTGGCCCTCTCCCCCGACGGCGGCGACGCGAACCGCCACCGCGAGTTCGACGTCGGGAGCCGCAGCTTCGTGGACCCGGCCGACGGCGGCTTCGATCTGCCCACGGCGAAGGGAAACGCCTCCTGGCTCGACGCGGACACGATCCTGGTGGCCACCACGGCCGAAGGGCTGCCCAGCACCACCTCCTCCTACGCCCGGACCGGCGTGAAGCTGCGCCGCGGCGGTTCCCTGGCCACCGCAGAGCGGCTGTTCGAGATCCCCGAGCACCACATGATGGCCCTGGTGGCCCACGACTCCACGCCCGGCTTCGAACGGACCTTTGCCGTGGACTGGATCAGCTTCTTCGAGAAGAACACCTCGGTGCTTCGTGACGGCGAGTGGGTGCAGATAGACGTTCCGGCCGACGTGAACCTGAGCTCGCACCGCGAATGGCTGCTGTTCCGGCCGCAGAAGGACTGGAGCGTCAACGGTAGGACGTACCCGGCAGGAGCGCTGCTCGCGGCCCGTTTCGAGGACTTCCTGGCCGGCAGCCGGGAGCTGTCCGTGCTCTTCACCCCGGACGGGCACACCTCGCTGCAGTCCTGGAGCTGGACGCGGGACTTCCTGCTGCTGAACCTGCTCCGCGACGTCTCCTCGGAGATCCGGGTGCTGGATCCGCAGCGCCCCGGCACGGACGCGGCCTGGGCGTCCACCGTGCTGGACGCCTGCCCGCCGCTGCACGACGTCAACGCCTTCGCGGTCGATGACGAGGACGGCGCCGACGGCACGGATAACGACGACTCTGACGACGACGGTACCGGCGGCGGCGCCGCGGTGTCGGAGGGGGAAGCCCCCGGCGCAGGGAACGACTTCTGGCTCGTGGCCACAGGCTTCACGACCCCGAGCACCCTCACCCGCGGGACGCTCAAACGTGACGGTGGCTCCGGGGCTGACGCCGGCGTGGCCAGCACGCACGAGGTGATCCGCTCCTCGCCGTCGTTCTTCAATGACGAGGCCTACGAGGTCCAGCAGCACTTCGCCGTGTCCAAGGACGGCACCCGGGTGCCGTACTTCCAGGTGGCGTCCAAGGATCTGGTGCTCGACGGGCAGAACCCCACCCAGCTCTCCGGCTACGGCGGTTTCGAGATTTCCCGGACGCCGGCCTACAGCGGCGCGGTCGGCCGCGCCTGGCTGGAACGCCGCACCGAGGAGTCCGCCGGCCATGACGGGGACGGACCGCACACGCGTGGCGGCGTCTACGTCGTGGCGAACATCCGCGGCGGCGGCGAATACGGCCCGTCCTGGCACCGCGCCGCGCTGCAGGAGAACCGGCACCGGGCGTACGAGGATTTCGCCGCCGTCGCACGGGACCTGATCTCCCGCGGCGTCACGTCGCGCCACCGTCTGGGCTGCGTGGGCGGCTCCAACGGCGGCCTGCTGGTGGGCAATATGCTCACCCAGTACCCGGAGCTGTTCGGGGCCGTGTCCTGCGGGGTCCCGCTCCTGGACATGCGCCGCTACACCAAGCTGTCCGCCGGCTACTCCTGGATCGCCGAATACGGCGACCCGGATGTGCCCGAACAGTGGGAGTTCATCAAGACGTTCTCGCCGTACCATCTGCTCCGGGACGGCGTGGAATACCCGGAGACGTTCATCTGGACCGCCACCTCGGATGACCGGGTGGGGCCGGTCCAGGCCCGGAAGATGGCTGCCCGCATGCAGGCGATGGGGATCCCCAACGTCTGGTTCCATGAGGCCCTCGAAGGCGGCCATGCCGGCGCCTCGGACAACCGCCAGGCCGCGGCCCTGCAGAGCCGCAGCCAGCATTTCCTGTGGCGCGCACTCGCCGGCAGCGGAGCCTGAACGCCGGGGCGATCGACCGGGCCGGCGCCGTTTTGCACTGCATGGCCCCTTCTGCGTATCCTTGGTTGGCTAGTTACTAGCAATTGGAGACGTGCCAGAGCGGCCGAATGGGCTTCACTGCTAATGAAGTGTGGGGCACAACTCCACCGGGGGTTCAAATCCCCCCGTCTCCGCGTTTGGCCCCGGTCCTTGACCGGGGCCTTTTGCGTACCCGGAGCGTTTCGCCGGCTGAGTGCCGGCGGCTCCCACTTGCACTTGCTTCCGGGCGCGGGGGTAGTCGCGCGGGCAGATCACGGCGGATCGATGCCGCACATCCGCCCTGATCTGCCCGAAGGCTCCGGCTCCGGACAGGCCACGCCGGCGCGTCCGGGTGCCGGACATCCGAGGCCATCCTGCCGGCCGGATGGCAGGATAGGCCCATGTCCAGCAACCCTATGCCGAGCACCAGCGCGTTTGACGCGATCATCGTAGGCGGCGGGCACAACGGCCTGGCCGCGGCAGCATACCTGTCCCAAGCCGGCCGCAAGGTCCTGCTGCTGGAAAAGCTCGAGCACGCCGGCGGCGCCGCGGTGTCTGCCCAGGCGTTCGACGGCGTCGATGCCCGCCTCTCGCGCTACTCCTACCTCGTCAGCCTCCTGCCGCAGCAGATCATCGACGATCTCGGCCTGCGCATCGAGCTGGCCCGGCGGCGGTATTCCTCGTACACGCCCGACCCGGAGGACGGCAGCCGGGCCCTGCTCATCGACAACGGGGACGACGGCGCCACCGCCGCGTCCTTTGAGGCCATCGGCGCTCCGCATGGCGAGTTCCGCGCCTTCACCGGGTTCTACGCGGGCTGCCGCCAGCTCACCGAGGCCCTTTGGCCCACCATGACCTCACCGCTGCCGACCCGGTCCCAGGCCCGCGCGCTGGCAGTGGAGGCCGGTGCGGAGGAAGCGTGGGAGGCCATGATCGAGCGGCCGATCGGGGACGTGATCGCCCGGGAACTCCAGCACGATCTGGTCCGCGGGGTCGCGCTGACCGACGCCCTGATCGGAACCTTCGCCCGGGCGGACGACGAGGACCTGCAGCAGAACATCTGCTTCCTGTACCACCTGATCGGCGGAGGGACCGGCGACTGGGATGTGCCCGTCGGCGGCATGGGCGCAGTCTCCGGAGAGCTGGAACGCGCCGCCCGCGGCGCCGGAGCAACGATCCTTACCTCGGCCGAAGTCACCGCTGTCCGTCCCGGCGGCTTGGTCAGCTACCACCACGACGGAGCCGAGCACACGGCCGCGGCGCAGTGGGTCCTTGCCAACGTGGCCCCGCTGGTTCTGGACCGGCTCCGGGCATCCGGATCCGCCCCGGCCGCCCGGGTGCCGCGCGCGACGCAGAACCCGAACCACCTGCGCGAAGGCGCCCAGGTCAAGGTCAACCTGCTGCTCAAGCGGCTCCCCCGGCTGCTGGATGGCAACGTGAGCCCGGAGGCGGCCTTCGGCGGGACGTTCCACATCAACGAGACCTGGTCCCAGCTCGACGCCTCCTACCTCGCCGCCGCGTCCGGGACCATCCCGGATCCGCTGCCCTGCGAGATCTACTGCCATTCCCTCACGGACCCCAGCATTTTGTCCGCCGATCTGCAGGCGGCCGGTGCGCACACCCTCACGGTGTTCGGCCTGCACGTCCCGGACCGGCTGATCACCGAGGACAACAACGAGGAGCGGCGCGCGGAGCTCCAGGCCGCCGTGCTGAAGTCGCTGAACTCGGTGCTGGCCGAACCGGTCGAGGAGCTGCTGCTGACCGGACCGGACGGCCGCCCGTGCATCGAGACGAAAACCACCCTGGACATCGAACGGGCCGTCGGGATGCCGCGGGGCAATATCTTCCACGGTGGCCTCGACTGGCCCTTTGCGGAGGACGGTGCACCCCTGGACACGCCGGCCAGGCGCTGGGGCGTCGCGACGGATGACCCGCGGATCCTGCTTTGCGGTTCCGGCGCCCGGCGCGGCGGTGCCGTCAGCGCCATCGGCGGACACAATGCGGCCATGGCGGTGCTGGAGTCCGGGCCGCCCGATTCCGGCCCGTTGGAATCCGGCCGTGTCCCTCAGTGCTGAGCCCGGCGCCGCGGCGATCCCAGCATGAGTGAGCCCTCGCCGCCTTCCGGCGCACCTGCGGAGAGTCCCGCAAACAACTCCGCAGGCAAGTGGAGCCCCCGACTGGCCCTGCTGGTCGCAGCGACGTTTTTTATGGAGTTCCTGGACGGCACCGTCCTGACCACGGCGATCCCCAGCATCGCGGCGGACTTTTCGGTCCCGTCAGCGGACGTCAACATCACCATGACCGCCTACCTGATGACGGTGGCGATGGGGATCCCGCTCAGCAGCTGGCTGGCCGAGCGCCTCGGGGCGCGGCGGGTGTTCTGTCTGGCCATCGCGACGTTCACGGCGGCCTCACTGTTGTGCACGCTGAGCCAGGACCTGACCATGCTGACCCTGAGCCGGGTGCTGCAGGGCGCGGGTGGCGCCATGATGGTTCCTGTGGGCACCCTCGTGGTGCTCCGCGGAACGGCAAAAAAGGATCTGCTCCGCGCGACGGCCTACCTGGTGTGGCCCGGACTGCTGGCACCTGTCCTCGCCCCCTTGGTGGGAGGCGCGCTCACAACGTTCCTGTCCTGGCACTGGATCTTCCTGATCAATCTCCCGCTGGGACTCGCGGCGTTCCTCGCGGCGCTGCGGCTGGTCCCGACCGCCCCGGGTGACCGCACCCGGCGCCTGGACTGGCTGGGACTGGCCCTGACGACCCTGGGCGTAGGGTGCCTCGTGGTGGGTCTGGAGCTGGCCGGCGGCCACGACTCCGGCGCCTTGGCCGCCATCAGCTTCACCGCAGGGCTGCTATTCCTCGGCGCGGCAGTCTGGTGGCTGCGGCGGGCGCGCTCCTCCTTGTTCGACCTGGGAGTCTTTTCCACCCGGACCTTCCGCGCCACGGCGACCGGCGGCTTCATCTACCGCCTGACCATCAGTGCCGTGCCCTTCCTGCTGCCACTCATGTTCCAGAACGGCTTCGGCTGGGATCCGCTGCACGCCGGAGTCCTCGTGGCGGCGGTGTTCGTCGGCAATATCGGGATCAAACCGGTCACGACCCCGCTCATCCGTCGCTTCGGCTTCAAACCGGTGCTGGTCTTCGCGTCCCTGGCCTCGGCGGCCACGTTTGCGCTGTGTGCCCTGCTCGACGCCGGCACCCCGGAACCGCTGATCTTCGCACTGCTCGTAGCCAGCGGAGCCTTCCGGTCCATCGGTTTCTCGGCCTACGCCTCGGTGCAGTACGCCGACGTCGTTCAAGCCCAGCTGCCGTCCGCCAACGCCGTCTCCGCAACCCTCGTGCAGCTGGCAACGGCCGCCGGGATCGCCGTCGGGGCGCTGCTGATCCGCGTTTCCGAGGCCAGCGGCCCGCTGCTGGGCGGGGCCGTTGCTGCCGGCGGGGATCCGGCAGCACCGTACCGGGCAGCGTTCCTGGCGATTGCCGCCGTCATGCTCCTGAGCACCCTGGACAGCCTGACGCTGCCCCGTCATGCGGGGGCTGAGGTCAGCCGGCCTGGCCAAGCACCAGCGGCAGCACCGCGCCGGCGCCCGCGAGCCTGAGAGCCCGTCCGGCGACGGTCACGGTCCAGCGGCTGTCCATGAGGTCGTCAATGAGCATCACGCTCTGGCCCTGCAGCCCGGTGAGCGCCCCTTCCAGTTCCGGCCCCACCACGAGGCGGTCCCAGACCCCGGCGAGCCGGTAGGCGCTGTTGCCGCCGCGGCCGCCCGTGGGGCCGCCGTGTTCGAGGTCCAGCTGGCCGAGGTACGGGATGCGGCCTATCTCCGAAATGCCACGGGCCAGCGAATCAACGAGTGCCGGTTTGCTGCGGGACGGGACGCTGATGATCGCGGCGGGCCGGCCGGCACCGCTCCACCCCGGGGTGCGCGCGTCTCCGGTTCCCCACTCCCGCAGCACCTGGACGCAGGCCTGCAGCATGCCGGAGTCCACCGTGCGGTCGGGCGCTCCGGCGGCGAAGGTCTCGCGCAGGGCGCCGCCCCAGCCCAGGTCCGTAAGCCGGGCCAGCGCCCGGCCGCTGGCCACGCTTTCCTCGGGTTTGATCTTGCCCTTCACCATCACGCCGAGGCGGTCCATGCCGCTGGGCCACTGCAGCCTCGGTTCCAGCGGCACGCCGGCGCGGCTCAGCGTCTGGCCCGCGGCTTCCGTGGCGGAGGCGGCAATGTCTGCCGGGAACCACTGGCCTGCGCAGTTGTCGCACCGGCCGCAGGCGTGGGCGGTCTCGTCGTCCAGGACCGAGGTGATGTATTCCATCCGGCACCCGGCGGTGTCCTGGTAGATGACCATGGAATCCTGCTCGTCCACGCGGGCCTCGGCGATCCGGCTGTACCGCTCGGCGTCGTACACCCAGGGCTGTCCGGTGGAGCGCCAGCCGCCGCCCACGCGTTCCACGGCGCCGTCCACGGCCAGAACCTTCAGCAGGAGTTCCAGCGGCGTCCGGCGGAGATCCACCCGGGCCTCCAGCGCCACGGTGGACACGGCGGTCCCCGCTTCGGCCAGGGCGGTGAGGACGGCGGCGGCCTTTTCCTCCGAGGGCATCGACGCCGTGGCGAAGTACTGCCAGATGTCGCGGTCCTCGGAGCCGGGCAGCAGCAGGACATCGGCGTTCGCGGCGCCACGCCCGGCGCGGCCCACCTGCTGGTAGTACGCCACCGGGGAGGACGGCGCGCCCAGGTGCACCACAAAGCCCAGGTCCGGTTTGTCGAAGCCCATGCCGAGTGCGGAGGTGGCCACGAGGGCCTTGACCTGGTTGTCCTTGAGGAGCTGTTCCGCCCGTTCCCGGTCCGCGGGGTCGGTGCGGCCGGTGTAGGCGAGCACCTCGTGCCCGGCTTCGGCCAGCAGGCGTGCGGTGTCCTCGGCCGCGGACACCGTGAGCGTGTAGATGATGCCGCTGCCGGGCAGGTCCAACAGGTGCGTCAGCAGCCAGCCCAGCCGGTCGCGGGAGTCCGGCAGGCGCAGCACGCCCAGCCGGAGCGACTCGCGCCCCAGGGCGCCGCGGATGGTCAGCACGCCGGCGCCGAGCTGCTCCTCGATGTCGTGGACCACCCGGGAGTTGGCGGTGGCGGTGGTGGCCAGGACCGGAACGGAATCCGGCAGCTGTGTGATCAAGTCCGCGATGCGCCGGTAGTCGGGCCGGAAGTCGTGGCCCCAGTCGGAGATACAGTGCGCCTCGTCGATGACCAGGAGCCCCGTGCGGCGGATCAGCTCGGGCAGCTGGTTCTCGCGGAAGGACGGGTTCGTCAGCCGTTCCGGGGACACCAGCAGCACGTCCACCTCGTCGGCCGCCAGCTGCTCACGGACGGTGTCCCACTCCAGCTGGTTGGCGGAGTTGATGGCAACGGCGCGGACCCCGGCCCGGGCTGCGGCCGCAACCTGGTCGCGCATCAGCGCCAGCAACGGGGAAACGATCAGGGTGGGCCCGGCGCCGCGCCGGCGCAGCAGCAGCGAGGACACGAAGTACACGGCCGACTTTCCCCAGCCGGTGCGCTGCACGACGAGGGCCCGCCGGCCGCCGTCGACCAGCGCCTCGATGGCCTCAAACTGGCCGTCATGGAACTCCGCGGCCGGGTGCCCGACCAGCTCGCGCAGCACTTCCTGGGCCTGTTCCCGCGTCCCGGCAACTCCATTGGAACCGGAGGCATGAGCGGGGTTGGAGGCGGAGAGGACTGCAGCGTTCTGGTTATTGGCCATTGCTCCAGTATCCCAGCCCCGTTCGACAGCCGCGAAGCCCGGGGCCCCGACATGTGGACAATCACATCGGCGCGGCACCGCCGCTGCTACTCCGCGGCTCCGCCACTGCTCCTCCACAGTGCAATACGGCTTCCCCGTAAGATTGGACGCGTGACTATGCCTAAGACAAAGACTTTTGACCTCTCGGCCTCCTTCAAGGCCTACGACGTGCGCGGAATTGTGGGCGAATCCATCACCGCGGAAATCGTCGAGGCCGTGGGTGCGGCGTTTGTCGACGTGCTGGAACTGGACGGGCAGACCGTACTCGTGGGCGGCGACATGCGGCCCTCCTCCCCCGAGTTCAGCAAGGCCTTTGCCAACGGCGCCGCCAGGCGCGGAGCCAGCGTCCAGCTGCTTGACCTGATCTCCACCGATGAGCTCTACTACGCCTGCGGCGCTCTCAACGCAGCCGGCGCCACGTTCACCGCGAGCCACAACCCGGCCGAATACAACGGCATCAAGATGGCCAAAGCCGGTGCCGTGCCGATCTCCTCCGAAACCGGGCTTAAGGAAATCCAGGCCCTCGCCGAGCAGTACCTCAACTCCGGCGCCATCCCCGAGGCCGCCCGCCGTGGCCTGATCGGCGTGCAGGACGTCCTCAAGGACTACGCCGCATACCTGCGCAGCCTCGTGGACCTCTGCGGCTCGCGGCCCCTGAAAGTCGTGGTGGATGCCGGCAACGGCATGGCCGGCCTGACCACCCCCGCGGTGCTCGGCGCTGCCCTGCTGCCCAAGCTTCCGCTGGAGATCGTCCCCCTGTATTTCGAGCTCGACGGCTCGTTCCCGAACCACCCCGCCAACCCGCTGGAGCCGGAAAACCTGCGGGACCTGCAGGCCGCCGTCGTCGAACACGGCGCAGACATCGGCCTGGCCTTCGACGGCGACGCCGACCGCTGCTTCGTCATCGACGAGCTCGGTGAGCCCGTCTCGCCCTCGGCCATCACCGGAATGGTGGCCCGCCGGGAGATCGCCCGCGCGCAGGGCCTGGGCGAGGCCAACCCCACCGTCATCCACAATCTCCTGACCTCCCGCGCCGTTCCCGAACTGGTGGAGAGGCACGGCGGCCGGGCCGTCCGCACCCGGGTGGGCCACTCCTTCATCAAGGCCGACATGGCCGCGGAAGGCGCCATCTTCGGCGGCGAGCACTCGGCCCACTTCTACTTCCGGGACTTCTGGAATGCGGACACCGGCATGCTGGCCGCCATGCACGTCCTGGCCGCCCTGGGCGAACAGGACGGTCCGCTGTCCGAGTTGGCCCGCGAATACGAGCCCTACGTCTCCTCCGGCGAAATCAACTCCGAGATCGACGACAAGGCCGGCGCCGTGGAACGGGTCCGCCGCGACTTCCAATCCGAGGACGTCGAGCTGGACCACCTTGACGGCAGCACCTTCATCGCCACGGACGGCAGCTACTGGTTCAATCTGCGCCCCTCCAACACCGAGCCGTTCCTCCGGCTGAACGTCGAGGCCACGGACAAAGACACCATGGAGCGCATCCGCGACCGTGTCCTGGCCCAGGTCCGGGGCTAGGCCCGTGCTGGATATGCCCTCAGAAATGCCCTCAGAAATGCCGTCAGCAATTCCCGCCGGCTCCTGGCGTGACTCGGTGCCCGAGGCAAGTGCCACGGACCTGGAAAACCTGCTGGGCACCGGCGTCGGTGCGGCGCAGGAGCAGCTGGAACGCAACGGCGGCTTCCTTCCCTTCGCCCTCGTCGTCGAGAACGACGGCGAGGTCCGCCTGGTAGCCGTGACGCCCGCCGACGCCGCCGACGGCACGGACGCGGACTTCGACGCGGATTCGATGATCAGCGACCTCAAGGAGTTGCTGCGGCAGCACCGGGATGAGTTCCGTGCCGCCGCCGTGGTCTGCGACATCACCCTGCTCGAAGAGGACTCGGACGCCATCCACGTTGCCGCCGAGCACCAGGACGGCTCGCTGTTCGCCGCGGTCCTCCCGTACACCGCGAACCCCGACACGCATGACCTCGAATTCGGCCAGCTCGCCGCCGACACCAACGAACCCGCCGTCTGGGTGGACTAGACCACGCGTAAGCTGGTGCCATGAAGATCAACGCCTTCGCGGACGTGAGCCTGCGCGCCATGATGGTGCTCGCGGCCGCTCCCGACGGCGGCCTGATGACCACCCAAAGCGTCGCCGACGCCGTCGGCACGCCGTACAACCACGTCAGCAAGGCGATGGCAAAGCTGCGCGAACTGGGCCTGATCGACGTCGAACGCGGCCGCCGCGGCGGGTCGCGGCTGAGCAGCGCAGGCCGGGCCGCCACCGTCGGCCAGCTCCTGCGCCAGCTCGACACCCGGACCGACCCGGCCGACTGCGTCGTGGCCACCGGCACCTGTCCCCTCATCAATGAGTGCCGGCTCCGCGGCGCCCTGGCCCGGGCCCGCGAGGCGTTCTACCGGGAGCTCGACGGCGTCGTGGTCGCCTCGCTGCCCACCTCGCGGCAGATGAACCCCGTGTTCCAGGCAATCGGCCTGCGCCCCGGGCTCTGACAGGCCGCACCGGCCCAGGCGCCGCCTGGCCCCCGCTCACCCCGGCTCGCCCTGGCAATCTGCTGGGATTCCACCGGCCCATGCCACCCGCCACGCCCGGGAATCCCGCCGATTTGTCGTTGTTTTCTACGCCGTGTAGAACTGAACTATAAATACTCGTATTTCAAATGCAGGTATTCATCACGGTCCGGCTGAAGACCCCCGGGCCACTATCTCAGGAGTCAACATGCTCTCGGACAAGTCATTCCCCGTCATCCAGGCCACCCTCCCGCTGGTTGGATCCCGGATCGGGGAGATCACGCCCAAGTTCTATGCCCGCCTCTTCGCCGCCCACCCCGAACTGCTGGACGGGCTCTTCAGCCGCTCGAACCAGCGCAACGGCAATCAGCAGCAGGCCCTGGCCGGAAGCATCGCCGCTTTCGCCACCCACCTGGTGAACAACCCCGGCACCCTGCCGGAGACCGTCCTCGCCCGCATCGCCCACCGCCACGCCTCCCTCGGCATCACCGAACCGCAGTACCAGGTGGTCTACGAGCACCTGTTCGCCGCCATCGCCGAAGACCTGGCCGAGGTCATCACTCCGGAAATCGCCGAAGCCTGGACCGAGGTCTACTGGCTCATGGCGGACGCGCTGATCAAGCTGGAGAAGGGCCTCTACGCCGCCCAGGCCAACGGCGAGATGTGGAGCCCGTGGCGGGTCGCCGCCAAGACCCCCGCCGGCACCGGTTCCGTGACCTTCACCCTGGAACCGGCCGACAACACACCTATCACCCCCGCCCTGCCGGGCCAGTACGTCAGCGTCAAGGTCCAGCTCCCGGACGGACTGCGCCAGGTCCGCCAGTACTCGTTGTCCGGCGAGGCCGGCACCAGCCGCAGCTTCACCACCAAGAAGGACGACGGCGGCGAAGTCTCCCCGGTGCTGCACAACACTGTGGAGCTCGGCGACATCCTCGAGATCTCCAACCCCTACGGCGAAATCACACTGAAGGAAGGCGACGGCCCCGTGGTCCTGGCCTCCGCCGGCATCGGCTGCACCCCCACCGCGTCCATCCTGCGCTCCCTCGCCCAGTCCGGCTCGGACCGCCAGGTCCTGGTCCTGCACGCGGAAAGCGATCTGGACAGCTGGGCCCTCCGCGGCCAGATGACGGACGACGTCGAACGCCTCGACGGAGCCGACCTCCAGCTCTGGCTCGAGCAGCCGTCAGCCGGGGCCAAGCAGGGCTTCATGTCCCTGCGGGAAGTGGATCTGCCCGCCAACGCCTCGCTGTACCTCTGCGGACCGCTGCCGTTCATGAAGAGCATCCGCAACGAGGCCATCAACGCCGGCATCCCGGCCACGAAGATCCACTACGAGGTCTTCGGCCCGGACATCTGGCTCGCCAGCTAGCCGCTCGCGCCGGCCGGTCCGAGGAAGCAGACGACGGCGGCCCGGCACCTTTCGCAAGGTGCCGGGCCGCCGTCGTACTATACGGGCGAAACTAGCTGAGGCGCGCCTTCAGTCCTTCGAGCTCGGAGCGCAGGGCCTCGGGCAGGGAGTCACCGAACCGGGCGTACCACTCTTCGATGGAGGCCAGCTCGGTTGCCCATTCCTCGGGGTCGACGCGGACTGCGTCTTCCACCTCGGCCGGGGTCAGGGCCAGGCCGGTGACGTCCAGTGAGTCGCCGGTCGGCACGTAGCCGATGGGGGTCTCGACGGCGTCGGCCTTGCCTTCGATGCGCTCGATGGCCCACTTCAGGACGCGCGCGTTGTCGCCGAAACCGGGCCACGCGAAGCCGCCGTCGGCGGTGCGCCGGAACCAGTTGACCAGGAAGATCTTGGGCAGGCGTTCCTGGTTGGCCTTGGCGGACAGGTTGACCCAGTGGTTCAGGTAGTCCCCCGCGTCGTAGCCGATGAACGGCAGCATGGCCATCGGATCGCGCCGCAGCACGCCCACCTGGCCGGCAGCGGCCGCCGTGGTCTCCGAGGACAGCGTGGACCCCATGAAGACGCCGTTGGACCAGCTGCGGGACTGGGTCACCAGCGGGACGGTGGTCTTGCGGCGGCCTCCGAACAGGATCGCGGACAACTCGACGCCGTCCGGGCTGAAGTATTCCTCCGCCAGCATGTCGATCTGGGAGATCGGCGTGCAGAAGCGGGAGTTCGGGTGGGCTGCCGGCTTGTCCGAGTCGGGCGTCCACGAGTTGCCCTGCCAGTCGGTCAGGTGCGCCGGAGTCTCCTCCGTCATCCCTTCCCACCAGACCCCGCCGTCGTCCGTCAGGGCGACGTTGGTAAAGATGCTGTGGCCCTTGGCAATGGCGCGCATGGCGTTAGGGTTGGTGCCCCAGCCGGTGCCCGGGGCCACACCGAACAGGCCGGCTTCGGGGTTGGTGGCGCGCAGTTCGCCTTCCTTGCCGATCCGCATCCAGGTGATGTCGTCACCGAGGGTTTCGACCTTCCAGCCCTCGATCGTCGGATCCAGCAGGGCGAGGTTGGTTTTGCCGCAGGCGGAGGGGAATGCCGCGGAGACGTAGTAGTTCTTCTGCTCCGGCGAGGTCAGCTTGAGGATGAGCATGTGCTCAGCCAGCCAGCCTTCGTCGCGGGCCATCACGGACGCGATGCGCAGGGCGTAGCACTTCTTGCCCAGCAGGGCGTTGCCGCCGTAGCCGGAGCCGTAGGACCAGATGGAGCGCTCTTCGGGGAAGTGAACGATCCACTTATCCGGGTTGCAGGGCCAGGCGACGTCGGCCTGGCCGGGGGCCAGAGGTGCGCCCAGGGAGTGCAGGGCGGGGACGAAGAAAGCGTTCGTGGCGGTGATCTTGTCCAGGACCTCGGTGCCGATCGTGGCCATGATGCGCATGGAGGCGACAACGTAGGCGCTGTCCGTGATCTCGACGCCAAACTTGGGATCCTCGGCATCGAGGTGGCCCATGACGAACGGGATGACGTACATGGTGCGGCCGCGCATGGAGCCGGCGAACAGACCGCGCAGCTTCTGCTTCATTTCCGCCGGCGCCATCCAGTTGTTGGTGAAGCCTGCATCGCGTTCGTTTTCGGAGCAGATGAAGGTCTGCTCTTCGACCCGGGCCACATCGGCGGGATCGGAGAATGCCGCGAAGGACTTGGGGAACAGCTTCTGGTTCAGCCGGGTCAGCGTGCCTGCGGCGACGAGCTCGTCCGTGAGCCGGGCGTTCTCCGCTTCGGAGCCGTCAACCCAGTGGATCCGGTCCGGCTGGGTCAGTTCAGTTACCTCTTCGACCCATGCCAGCAGGCCAGCATGTGTGGTGGGTGCTTTTTCAAGCAACGGCAGTCGCGCCAGATCGCCCATTACGGTTCCCTTCCTCGGGTTCAGTGGTGTGTTCCTAAATGTAGGGCTAGATCACCCCCTCAAAAGTGGTTCAGATATGGGATGTCCGGGCGCCCGGAAATCAAAAACCCCGGAAATTCAACGAACCCTCGCCTCCACAAGGCCCCAGTTTGTGACTAAGGTCACGTAGACCGGTCTAGTCGGGCAGATTACACCCGTTTCGATTTGTAACTACGGCACCCCCTCGCGTAAAGTAATTCGAGGTTCGGGGAGCGAGAAGTGCTTCAAGAGCCGAGAATGCGCCCATAGCTCAGCTGGATAGAGCGCCTGTCTACGGAACAGGAGGCCGGGGGTTCGAATCCCTCTGGGCGCACAGAACAAGAAAATCCGCACCGGTCCCCCGGTGCGGATTTTCTCGTTTAAGCCCTGCTCCGCAATCCCCTCGCCGATCCGGCGCCGGATTGCGTCGAAGCCGGATTGCGTCGGTGCCGGATTGCCTCGAAGTGGCGGCTGGGACCCCGCCATGGCCGTATGGTCCGGGCGTAGGCTTTTGCCATGACGGCACAGCTTGAGCGGGAATTCGATGTCATCGTGATCGGCGCGGGGGCCGTGGGCGAGAACGTAGCGGAGCGGGTGGTCCGGGGCGGGCTGTCCGCGGTGCTGGTCGAGGCGGAACTGGTCGGCGGTGAGTGCTCCTACTGGGCTTGCATGCCCTCCAAGGCGCTGCTGCGGCCCGGCACCGCCCTGCACGCAGCCCAGACCGTCCCCGGCGCCGGGCAGGCGGTCGCCCGGACCCTGGATGCCGCCGCAGTGCTGAAACGCCGCGATTTCTTCACCGCCAACTGGCAGGACGACAGCCAGGTCAAATGGGTCGAGGAAACCGGAATCGAGCTGATCCGCGGCCACGGCTGGCTCACGGGGCCGCGGAAAGTGGAGGTTGCGGGGCTGGACGGCAACAGCTACGCGCTCGCGGCGCGGCACGCCGTCGTGGTCGCGACGGGGTCCACCCCCAATCTGCCTCCGGTCGAAGGACTGGACGACGTCGAGTACTGGACCACGCGGGAAGCGACCTCCGCCCACCAGATTCCGGGGCGGCTGGCCGTGCTCGGCGGCGGCGTGGCCGGCACCGAACTCGCCCAGGCCTACGCGCGCCTGGGATCGGCGGTGACCCTCGTGGCCCGCGGCGGGCTGCTGGGCATGTTCCCGGCGGAGGCGTCGCGGCTGGTGGCGGCGGGCCTGCGGGCCGACGGCGTCGAACTCCGCCTGCACACCGGAACGCAAGGCGTCAGTGAGAACGACGACGGCTCCCTCAGCCTGGCGCTCGAGGGCGGCAGCACAGTCACGGCGGACAGGCTGCTCGTCACCACCGGGCGGCACCCGGCCCTCGAAGGACTGGGCCTGGAGAGCGTGGGGCTCGCCGCAGCGGAGGGCAAGGCGCTGAGGCTCGGCACCGACTCCACCGGTTTGGTCACCGGCGCAATAGACGACGACGGCGGACCGTGGCTCTACGCCGTCGGCGACGCGGCCGGAAAGGTCATGCTCACCCACCAGGGAAAATACGAGGCCCGGGCCACCGGCGGCGCAATCGCGGCGCGCGCGAGGGGCGAACTCACCGGAGAGCCGGAGCCGTGGAGCCGCTATGCCCAGACCGCCGACGTCCATGCCATACCCAATGTGGTGTTCACCGACCCGGAACTCGCCAACGTGGGGCGGTCCGTGCAGCAGGCGGAAAAGGATGGCTTCCGGGCCGCCTCCGTGGAGCTGCCCATCCAGGTGGCGGGATCCTCGCTGCACTCCGAGCCGTATGAGGGCTGGGCCCAGCTGGTGATCGACGAGGACCGCAAGGTACTGCTGGGCGCGACGTTCGCCGGCCCGGACGTCGCCGAGCTGCTGCACGCCGCCACGATCGCCGTTGTGGGCGAGGTGCCGCTGGACCGTCTCTGGCACGCCGTGCCGTCCTACCCGACCATCAGCGAAGTCTGGCTCCGGCTGCTCGAGGAATACGGCCTCTGAGCACGCGCCCGCTGCCGGGGACGGGCTGTATTTGAACTCACCAGTCAGTTTAGTTAGGCTTGGAGCAGACATTCCTCTGCGAAAGGCCCCCTTTGCTCTCCGTGCAACAGCTCTCCGTGAACGGCCGGCGGGACCTCCTGCTTCCGGCCACGTCGCTCCAGGCCATGCGCGGCGGGCTCCTGCTGGTGACGGGAACGCGGCAGGACCAGCGCACGGCCCTCGCGCTGACGCTGAGCGGGCGCATGAAGCCCTCCGGCGGCCGCTTTGCCTGGGACGGCAGGGAATGGGACGGCGGCGCCAGGATCAAACAGCTGCGTGCGGCGAGCGCCGTGGTGGACTCCCCCGGCGTCAACGAGCCCGAGCAGCACCTGAGCGTCCAGGATCTCGTCACGGAGGACCTCGCCCTGGTCCCCCGCCGCTACCGCGGCGCCCTGCTCAGCAAACCCTGGCTCAAGGTCAACCGCTTCGAGGACATCGCCGGGCTGTGGGTCGAGCAGCTCGACGCCGGCCGGCGGATCGAGCTGCTGACGGCTCTGGCCCTCGCCAACCCGAAGACGGATCTCCTCGTGGTCGACTCCCCCGACCGCCACAGCGGCGATCCCGCGGATTGGCTGCCGCGGCTTGAGGAGCTGGCGCACGACGCCGGGCGGCCGCTTGCCGTCGTCGCCACGGTCACCAACCTCCCGGCCGGGTGGGCCGGTCCCGCCGCCTCGATCGGCAACGCCCTCCCCGGGCCTGAACGGGCGGAACCGCCTTCCGGGGACGAACACCCGGCCCAGACGCTGCAAGGTCGAACGCTGCAAACTCAAACGCTGCAGGAAGAGGGCGCAAAGTGACTGTGCTGCGGCTGGCCCGCTCCGAACTCAAGCGCATGACCGGGGGCCTGCTTCCCAAGCTGACCATCCTGGCGCTGGCCATGGTCCCGCTGCTCTACGGGGCCGTGTACCTCTATGCCAACTGGGATCCCTACGGCAAGCTGAACCAGATCGACGCCGCGCTCGTGGTCGAGGACTCCGGCGCCACGTCCGCGGACGGCACCCGCCTCGAGGCCGGCAAGAAGGTGGCGGAGAGCCTGACCGACGGCCATGTCTTCAACTGGCAGACCGTTTCCGGATCGGAGGAAGCGGACCAGGGCGTGAGCACGGGCAAGTACGCCTTCGCGCTGAAGATCCCCAAGGACTTCTCGGCCAACCTGGTCTCCCCCGGCGGTTTCGACGCCGCCAACCAGGCCATGCTCAACGTCACCACCAACGACGCGAACAACTACCTGCTCAGCACCATCGTGGACAAGCTCACCACCGCCGTGCACACCACGGTTGCCACCGAGGTGGGCGAGGAAACCGCCAACCGGCTCCTCACCGGTTTCGGCACCATCCATTCCCAGATGCTCACGGCCTCCGACGGCGCCGGAAAGCTGGCCGACGGCGTCGCCACCGTGCACGACGGGACGGTGACCCTGCATCGGGGAACCGGCGAACTCAAGGACGGTGCCGCGGACCTCTACAACGGCCAGCTCAAGTTGCGGGACGGGGCAAACTCGCTCAGCACGGGCGCGTCCCAGCTCAGCGCCGGGCTCACCCAGCTGCAGGACAAGACCGCCACGCTGCCTGCCGATTCGCGGCGGCTCGCGGACGGTGCCGCGCAGGTGGCCGCCGGCAACGCCGCGCTCAACACCCAGGTGCAGGGGCTGGCGGGCCAGCTGGCCGCCTCCGGCCAAGCCGCCGCCCAGGCGCAGCGCGGCCGGGTGCTGGCTTCGAACAGCAGGCTCATCGCCGCCGGCGTTATCAGCCAGGACCAGGCGGACCGGATCCTGGCCGATTTCGACGCCACCCCGGCTCCGCCGGCGCCGGCGTCTGCCGACAAGCTGAAGCTGGCCACCGCCCAGGTACAGCAACTGGCGGACGGCTCCGCGGCGGTCAGCGCCGGGGCCGCAAAACTTGCCGGTGCATCACCGGCCCTCAGCGGCGCCGTCGGCAAGGCCGCTTCGGGTGCCGGGCAGCTCGCGGGCGGCGCGTCCACCCTCGCCGCCGGTCAGCAGAGCGCGCTGGACGGTGCCGGGAAACTCTCCCAGGGTGCGGCGAGACTTGATGAGGGCGCGGCTCAGCTGGAGGGCGGAGCCGCCACGGCGTCCGACGGCGCCCGAACCCTTGCGGGCGAGCTCGCCGCCGGTGCTGGGAAAGTCCCCAACCCCGACGACGCCCAGAAGGACAGCCTCGCCCGGGTGATGGCCGATCCGGTCGCCGTCAACAACGTCTCACAGGCGAAGGCCGGTTCCTACGGGGCGGGACTCGCGCCGTTCTTCCTCACCCTGGCCCTGTGGATCGGTGTCTTTATGCTGATCCAGGCGATGCGGCCCGTCACCCAGCGGGCACTGGCCTCCAACGCCCCGGCGTGGAAAATCGCCGTCGGGGGCTGGCTTCCGTTCCTGGCGGTCGCCGCCGTCCAGGCGAGCCTGCTGACCCTGGTGGTGGACTTGGGGCTGGGGCTCAACCCCGCACATCCGGTGCTGATGTGGGTCCTCATGCTGGCCGCGGCGATGGCGTTCAGCGCGATAATCCAGGGCGTGGTGGCGCTGCTCGGATCTCCCGGCAAGCTCGTGGTCCTCATCCTGCTGGTGCTCCAGCTGGTCTCCTCCGGCGGCACCTTCCCGTGGCAGACCACTCCCGAGCCGCTGCATGTGGTGCACCAGCTCCTGCCGATGGGGTACGTGGTCAGCGGGATGCGGCACCTGATCTACGGCGCCGACCTCACCAGCATCCTGCCCACCATGCTGGGGCTGCTTGGCTACACTTTGCTGGGTACGGCAATGTCCACCGTGGCCGTTCGCAAGCACAAGTACTGGACCCTTAAGACCTTGAAACCGGAGATCGCCCTATGAGCAGCAGCCCTTCGGACAGCAGCCCGCCCTCTTCCGGCGCCGCTGGGACGCCAGGTGAATCTGCGAAGAGGCTCCGTCCGGCGCGCACCAACGCCACCAAGCAGAAGCTGTTCGAGGCCTCCATGGAGCTGATCGGCGAGCGTGGCGCGGCGGGGGTCACCGTCGATGAAATCGCGGCGGCCGCCGGGGTCTCCAAGGGCACCGTGTATTACAACTTCGGCAGCAAGTCGGACCTGATCGCCCAGTTGCTGCGCCACGGGGTGGACATCCTGCTGGCACGGCTGCTGAGCGTCAAGGACACCGCGGCCGATCCCCTCGCCGCCATGGACGAGATGATCGGCCAGGCCATGGACTTCATGGCGGACTACCCCTCCTTCGCCCGGCTATGGGTCAGTGAGAACTGGCGGACGCCGAGCGAGTGGCAGGACACCTTCACCGAACTGCGCGGACTCCTGCTCGCCGTGATCGGAGCCGCAATCGATGGGGTGGCCGCCGTCTACCCGGTGGATCCCACCGTCTCCCGCGGCAGCCTGGAGACCGCTATTTTCGGTGCCTGCTTTGTGGTTGGCCTGGACCGGCAGACCTACAACCCGGAACGGACCCGCGAGCAAAGCGTCGCCGCAATCATGGCATCCATGCGCGGCTACGTGGTGAAGTAGCCCCCGCTCAGGGATGATGGGTCACATGCGCCACATGGGTAACAGCGGCAAGACAGCCATCGGAGCGTTTCTGGCTGCCCTCGCGTTGCTGGTGCTGACCGGGGTCACCCTGCACGAGACGGTACTCGTGTGGTTCCTGGCCGCTTCCACCGCCGCGTATGTGGCTTGCGTTGCCGAGGTGGTGGTCCGCCGACGGCACAGGACCCTGGTGGCAAGCGGCATCGGCAGCATCCTCTTCATTGCGTTCGGCATCGCCTTCCTGCGGCAATGGGGGCTGGCCTTCAACTCGGACCCGGACGCCCTATCCACCCCGGTGGATTCCGAGCATCCGGACCTGTACTTCTACCTCGCGGCGGCCTCCGGCGCCGTCACCTTGCTGTTGCTGTTCGCCGGGACCGTCCTGCCCGGCAGGGGCGGGACCCGGCGTGGCGCCAACTACGCCCCGCGCCGCCGTCCGCCGTGGGCCTCCCGCGGCCCAGCCAGGGGTCCGGCTTCCAGGGGTGCGGCTTCCAGGGGTGCCGCTTCCACGGGTGCGCCGGCCGGGGATCCGTCCCGCCGGGTTCCGTCGACGAGAGGCGCGTCCTCCGGGACGTCCGCGCCGCGTCCGGCACCGCGGGACTCTGCCTCCAGGACGGCAGCCTCCAGGCCGGCAGCACCCCGGGCCGCGCCACGGGCCGCGGCCAAGGCGCCGTCCGTCAAGGCGCCCGCGGCCAAGGCGCCTGCGGCCAAAGCATCCTCCGTCAAGTCTCCGCCCAAGTCCCCGGCCGGGCCTGCCGCAAGGTCGTCCACGCGCCGCTAGGCGTGCGGTGCCACACCCCGCGGCGTCGAACGCGTGCGCGGCAAACGCCACGGTCGCAGCACGGCCGTCGCCACCCCGCCCAGCAGCAGCAGGCCCCCGGCCGCTTCGGCGGGAGAGGGGATCTCGCCCAGGACCAGCCACGCCGTGGTCATGCCGACCACGGGGACCAGCAGCGTGAACGGGACCACCGCGGAGGACGGGTAAAGACTGAGAAGCCGGTTCCAGATTCCGTAGCCCACGAGGGAGCCGAAGACCGCGGTGTACAGGGCGCTCAGCAGGGTGACGGGCTGCACCTCCATGAGAGCCCCCGACACCGCGGCCGGACCGTCCAGCAGCAGTGAAAGCCCCAGCAGCGGCAGCGGCACCACGGCCCCGGACCAGACCACAAGACCCAGCCCGGAGGCTGCCTTTGCCTTCCGGGCGACGATGTTTCCGGCAGCCCAGGACAGGGCCGCCGCCAGCACGATCATGAGCGGCAACACGGGGGCCACCAGGCTGCGCCCGACGGCCACCACGGCCAGGCCCGCCACGCCCAGGACGACGCCGGCGAGCTGCCGCCGGCTGGGCCGTTCACCGAGCAAGCCGGCAGCCAGCAGCACCGTCAGGAGGACCTGCGCCTGCAGGACCAGGGAGGCGAGGCCGGCCGGCATGCCCAGGGCCATGGCCAGGTAGAGGAGACCGAACTGGCCGGCGCTCATAAAGAGCCCGACGCCGACGATCGCCTTCCAGCTCACGTCCGGCTTCCGGATGAAGAAGATACACGGGATCACCACGAGGGTGAAACGCATGGCGACGAACAGCAGCGGCGGCATCTCCGCCCCATTCGGGTGCAGGCCAAGATCGATCGCGACAAAGTTGACGCCCCACAGCACGGCAACGAGGAGGGCCAGGGCGGAATGGCGAGGGTTCACAGTGCCACTATGCCGGTTTCAGGTGTGCTCCGCCCCTATCACGAGGACGACGTACCGAAAAGTCCGGCCCAGGCAGGCGGGATTCGGGGAGACTTGCTGTCAGAGATTCCGTGGCCGGTCGCCGCGGGGCTGGTCATCCTCCGGCCGGTGGGTGCCGGTGTCGCCCTCGACGGGGTTCGTCGCACCGCGGTCCCGGCGCAATTCCTCACCGCTCGTCCCGTCGCGGGGCACTTCGTCCCGGGACTCGGCGTCGCCGCGTTCGCTGGTCACCACGTCAGGGTCCAGTTCGTCAGCCTTCCGCAGCTGTTCCTGGGCGCCGGAGCGGACGTTCTGGGCCTCAGCCTGGCGGCCGTGGGCTTCCTCACGCAGGCGCTCGGCCTCAACTTCGGCCTGCTTCGCATCTGCCTCGGCACGCGCCCCCTTCGCCTCGCGCTCCCTCGCACCGATCTCGTCGGTCTTGGCCTGTTCACGCATCTCGCCCGCCCGGCTGCGGTTTGCCTCCACCTTGCGCTTGCGGTTGAGCATGACTGCCACTGCAATGATTACCAGCACGACGATGACGCCAACAATGATCCCTATGATCTGTCCTGAATCCACGATGATCCACCTTTTTCCCTCGAACACGGAAGCCGACGAGTAACAGCATCAGTAAACCGCAGAATTGGTCCCGTGACCATGGATTCAGGGCGACGGGGAACCCTCAGCCGGGCGCTATTTGGCCCGGGGCACTTTGAAGTGTGTGAGCCGCGCGTCCTGGCCATCCAGTTCGGACCAGGACTTCTCCGTCTCCATCACGGTCAGGCCGCTCGTGGGGTACCGGGTGGCCGCGTCCATGTACGCGTCATGGTTGGAATCACGGGAAGCCAGGTGCATGGCAAGGTCCTGCACCCCCGGCATGTGCGAGATCACCATCAGCGTGGTGACGGTGTCCGGGACATGGTTAATGACGGTCAGCATCCGCAGGGCCGAGGCGGCGTAGAGCCCGTCCTCAAGTTTCGGCGTCGGTGCCTTGTCGCCGAGTTCGTTGCACACCCACGTGCACGTCTGCCGCGTCCGGAGCGCACTGGAGCAAAGGATGAAATCGGGGACCACACCGTGCTTGAGCAGCCATTTGCCGGCCATAGGCGCGTCCCTGTGGCCACGTTCCTCCAGCGGCCGGTCGTGATCCGCAACGCCTCCGGGCCAGTCGGCCTTGGCATGCCGCATGATCACCAGCCGTTTGATGTGATGCGCGCTCATGCACCCACCCTACTATCCCAACTGGCTCGCATTTGTTGCCGTCCTGAACCCCCAAACGGCAACAACTGCGAGTCAGATGGGTGGCCGGAAACGCAAAAGCGCCCGCCCCAGTTCAGGGACGGACGCTCTGCGTGAAGCTAAGACTAGATCGAGTATTCCGGCGCGGCCCAGACAACAACCTCGGGGTGCTCGTAGAAGCGGTACCCCTGGCCGCGCACCGTGCGCACGGTGTTGGCGAGCCGGCCGAGCTTGGAGCGCAGGCGGCGGATGTGGACGTCGATGGTGCGCTCGTTCGGCACCTCTTCGGCGTTCCGCCACAGTCCCTCGAGCAGCTCGTCGCGGCCCACGGTGCGGGTACCGTTCTCCACGAGGTAGTTCAGGAGCTCGAATTCCTTGAACGTGAGGTTCAGGGAATCGCCGTCGAGGTGGACCTCGCGGCGGGCAAGGTCGATGAGAACGCCGGACGGGCGCGGGTCCTGCGGCTGCTGGAGGCGTGCGGTCTCGGCACGCTGCCGGGCGCCGACGGTGGGGTCACCGAAGGTGGAGCGGACGACGTCGAGCGCGGAACCCGGGGCGCTGGCCGGCGCAACGGCGACGGCGGCGTAGCTTTCCGCCCCCGCGACCAGTGACTGGGCGTAGGCCCGGATCTCCTGGGCGAGCTTGGCGATGGACGTGCCGGCAGCCGCGGCGGTCTCCTCGTCGATGCCCATGTAGAGCACGAAGCCGCGGGCGACGTTCTCGGCCGGGACGGGGCGGACCGCGCTGCCGTTAGCCGGACCAATGACGGGAGTGGGCGCCGTGGCCGGGGCGGCCGGAACGGCGCGGAGCTGGCCGTAGGAATCGGGGTTGTAGCCCTGTGCCGCGTAACCCGGGGCCGGGAAGCTGTTGCCGGACCCGGCGGGGGAGAATCCCTGGCGGCCGCCGAAGCCCTGGCGGATCCCGGAGGCCTGGCCGGGCTTGCCGGCGTTACGGACGGAGATGTGGACGTATCCGGATGCAACTGACATGGAATGCTTACCTCAATGTGAATGGCCGTCATCGCGGCTCGAATGCTACTTTTCCCCGCAATGAAACTGGGGAGGGGCGCCCGACGCTGGGCTGGGGCGAATGCCTAGAAACTCTTGGGGTGTAAAAGTTAGGCGTACATTCGACAACAGCGCATCTCGGTGTCAGCGGGTGGGCTGATCCAGGAAGCTGCGGCTGCAGGTGCTGTTGAGTTCTTGTTCACAATTGAAGTGTGCAACGTAACAATGCCAACTTGCAAGTAACAAAGGGATTCGAGTTCCACATAGTGAGACGAAATGCAGGATTGTAGTGCAGATCACAATTCTGCGGCATCGAGAAAATAACAGATGTTTTCTTGACCGACTGGTCAGTCGAGGGGTTTGGCCGAATATTGTTCGCCTCGGACGGCTGTTTGCTAAGAATCATTCATGGGAGGGCAATCCGGCGGAAGCTTCGCCTACTTATCATTCAATGTCCACCGTCCCACAGAGTGGTCACTCCGTCAGGCTCGAATTGTCCGGCGGTGGAACGCTTTCGAAAGGTCCGCCGCCCATGCCGGCCGTTCGGTCCGGCGAGACGCCGGCGCCGACGCCCGCGACGGACCTCTCCACGCCGACGCAGCGGCTTCCAGCTCGCTACGCTGGGATTCACAGGTGCAGCACAGGATCCCCAAAGCCCCGCCTAACCGGCAGATCGGAGAGTTGTCCCATGGCCTCCTCGCACTCCATGACCAACAACCTTCCGCAGCTCACCCACCCGGACGGCTCCCCCATCCGAGCCCTCGTCGTGGATGACGAACCCAGCCTCTCCGAGCTCATGAGCATGGGCCTGCGGATGGCAGGCTGGTCCGTCGCCGTCGCGGCAGACGGACCCGAAGCGGTCAAACTCGCCAAGGAGTTCCGCCCCGACGTGCTGGTGCTCGATGTCATGATCCCCGGGTTCGACGGCGTCGAAGTGCTCGGCAGGATCCGCGCCTTCGCTCCGGTTGTGCCTGCCCTGTTTCTCACCGCGAAGGACGACGTCCAGGACCGGATCACCGGCCTCGCCGCCGGCGGGGACGACTATGTCACCAAGCCCTTCAGCATGGAGGAAGTCCTGCTGCGCCTGCACCGGCTCGTGCAGCGCTCCGGCGCGGCCGCCATGGACTCAGCGGAGCTCGTGGTCGGTGACCTCGTCCTCAATATCGATACCCGCGAAGTCACCCGGGCCGGCGAGGAACTGCACCTCACCGCGACGCAGTTCGAGTTGCTGCGCTACCTCATGGAGAACCCCAAACGGGTCATCAGCAAGGCGCAGATCCTGGACCGGGTGTGGGACTACGACTTCGGCGGACAAGCCAACATCGTCGAACTGTACATCTCCTACCTCCGCAAAAAGATCGATGCCAGCCGCGCTCCCATGATCCACACCGTGCGCGGCGCCGGCTACGTCCTGAAGCCGGCGGACTGATCCGTGCGCGCTCTCTCCGGTGAGACCCCTGCCCCCCGGCGAAAGTGGCGCGACCCCTCCACCTGGCATCTGCGCACCCGGCTGGTCCTCGTCACCATGGCGCTGCTTGTGGCGATCTGCGGCGCCGTAGGACTTTTCAGCTACGCCTCCATGGACGTCGTCCTCACCAAGCAACTCGACACGCAGCTGGATGAGGCGTCCCACCGCGCCAGCTTGTTCGGACGGCCCTCACCCGGTAATTCCGGCGGACGCTCCGATCCGCTGGAGGCCCGCGGCCAGGGCATCGGTACGCTCAACGCGCGGATCCTGGGCGGCGCCGTCAGCAACCCCGGCTTCCTCGCCGGGGACGCCACCCGGAAGAGCCTCTCCCCCGATGACGACCACGTCCTCCTCGAGCTCACGCCCAACGGCCTCCCGGTTGACCGGACGCTCTCGGCCGGCGCCTACCGGCTCACTGCCGTGCGGACCCCCTATGGAGACGTGATCGTCACCGGGCTCCCGCTGGCGGAAAAGCAGAACACGCTGGCTTCGCTGGTGTGGACCATGGTGGTGGTGTCTGCCGGCGGCCTCGTCGTGATCGGTCTCGCCGGCACGGCACTGATCCGCCGGACCATGAAGCCGCTCGAACAGCTCTCCGACGTGGCCACCAAGGTCTCCCGGCTCCCCCTCGACGCCGGCGAGGTGGCACTCGCAGTCCGGGTGCCGGCGTCGGCCGCCCATCGTGGCACGGAAGTGGGCAGTGTGGGCTACGCGCTGAACCAGATGCTGGACAATGTCTCCAACGCGCTTGAGGCGCGGCAGCTCAGCGAAATGAGGGTGCGCCAGTTCGTGGCCGATGCCTCGCATGAGCTGCGGACCCCGTTGACCGCCATACGCGGCTACACCGAGCTGATGCGGATGACCGAGCAATTCACGCCGGACGGCGAGAAGTCCCTCGCACGGGTGCAGAGCCAGTCCGAACGGATGACCACCTTGGTTGAGGATCTGCTGCTGCTGGCCCGCCTGGACGAGGGCCAGCCCCTCAAGCTCAGCGAGGTGGACCTCACCCAGCTGGCAATCGAGACGGTCAGCGACGAGAAGGTCATGGCCCCGGATCACCTCTGGCAGCTGGAACTGCCGGAAGAGCCGGTGGTGGTCCGCGGCGACTCCGCGCAGCTCCATCAGGTGCTGGCCAACCTGCTCTCCAACGCGCGCAAGCACACCAGGGCCGGGACCACCGTGGTGACCGGAGTGATGCGTTCAGCCGATGGAAGCGCCGTGGTCACGGTGACCGACAACGGCAACGGAATCCCCGCTCAGTTCATGAATAAGGTCTTTTCACGCTTCGCCCGCGCGGACGCGGCACGGAAGAACCCGGCAGTCACGACGGCGGCCGCTGCCCGTCCGGGGATTCCCCGCAGCCACTGGGCCCCCGCCGTCGCCCCGGCAACCACTGCCGAGGGGACCAGCGGGCTTGGCTTATCGATCGTGCAGGCGATTGTCGCGGCCCACGGCGGCACCGTCGAGGTCACCTCCCGGCCAGGCAGGACGGAGTTCGCCGTGCGCCTGCCCACGAGCCCGCAGGTGGCGTAGCCACGGTGCGGAGGGCTGGGCGGAAGAGCGCAAGGCGACACTCCGCCGTCGTGATGTCCGTTACCAAAATGTGACTCTCGGATGGAACTCCTGTACGGTTTTTAGAGTGCGGCCGCCACTGGGCCGTGCATCCGGATGGACGCCAAACTCTGCCGCTTCCCGGATTCGCTAGACCAGGCAGAGGCGGGGAACCCAGAGTTCCCGGGCATCTGCATTTATGCACCCTTGGGGTGAAGCCGACACGTGAAGCTCCGTGCGGCCGGATTTCTCATCCGAACCCGACAGCTAACTCCGCAGGCGTTGAGAGGCATCATGACTAAATTCAAGGTACAAACGCGCCGCGAAGGCGCCGCAGGAAAATTCGGCTCCACGCATTCACGCCACCGCGCCGAGTCAGCCAAGCCGGCCTCGGCCCTGTCCCGGTTTACCGCGGGCATCGGTTCCACCGGCCGCCGCGTCGCCGTCGTTGCCACCGTTTGCGCGGTCCTGGTCGGAGTTGGCGCTGCCGGGCAGGCCGCCGAGACGTCCAGCCGCAACTCCACCGCCGGCAGTTCCAAGGCGTCCGCCACCATCGCCGACCCGCTGACGCCCCTGAACTTCGAACGGGTCCGCGACGCCCAGGCCTTCGTGCCCCCCGGCGCCAGCGTTGAGGCCCCGTCCGCGGCGGCGAAGCCCGCTGAAGCACCTGCCCCGGCTTCTGCCGCGGCACCGGCCCCGGCACCCGCCGAGGCGCCGGCACCCGCGCCGGCACCTGCCCCGGCCCCGGCGCCCGCACCGGCACCGGCCCCCGAAGCGGCGGCGCCCGTCGCCGTTGACGATCCCGCCGGGGCCCAGGCCTACGCCGCCTCCCGGCTGGAATCCTACGGCTGGGCGCCCGGCGAAATGCAGAGCCTGATGAAGCTCTGGACCAAGGAGTCCGACTGGAAGACCACGGCCACGAACCCGAGCAGCGGCGCCTACGGTGTGGTCCAGTCCCTGCCGGCCGAAAAAATGGCGAGCGCCGGCGCTGACTACCGGACCAACTACCGGACCCAGATCAACTGGGGTCTCAATTACGTCAAGGAACGCTACGGCTCCCCCAGCGGCGCCCTGAGCTTCCATTACGCGAACAACTGGTACTAAGCCGGCCGGCAGTTTCCCCGGACGTACCTGCTTCAGGACGTACCTGTTTCAGCAAGAATGCCCCGAATCCCTGCGGTTCGGGGCATTCTTTCGTGCTGAGTGCTGAGTGCTGGCCGCGGGCGGAGCCGTGCGCTGGTGCGTCCAGCGCGCAATTTCGTTAGTTCGTCGGGGGTCAGGTCCAGGCGGTGGGGTGGTTGAGGCGGAGGCCGCAGGCGGTGCCGCGCCAGGCCATCACGGGCGGCGGCTTCAAGGACCTCGACCAGCCGGCTCGGTCGACCGGAATACACCACCGGCCTCGACCGCCAGCTGCCACGCCTGGGCAGGTACGAGCACGCACCGGCAGCCTGACACCGACGGCCTCAGCGAAAATGACCACCGGTCAGGACATGCCCCGCGCCGGGGTCGGCGGATGGACATACTCCGGCTATGCCCTGTCCCGGGCGCGAGGACTCGGCGGTCCTCCCGGGAAGTAGCCCGGCGCCGGCCACCGGAAACGCCCCACGCACCCCTGCCGTGACGTTCCTCCCCGGTTGCTTCGGCGCCACGCGCAAACCGCCCGCGGGAATCCGGGGTTCACCACGGCAGGCAGGCGGTTCGGCGGCAAGCAACCGGGCAGGAGGGACCCGCCGACTGCCCGCGTCCACGTGCCCGGCTTCCGGCCAGGGAACGTCACGGTGCCGCCGGTGCCGGGCGCGAAGACTGGGCGGTCCTCCCGGGGAAGTGGCCCGACGCCCGCAGCGGAGTCACTGTACGTGCCCCCGGATCAGGACATGCCCCGCGCCGGGGTCGGCGGATGGACATATTCCGGCTATGCCCTGTTTCGGGCGCGAAAACTGGACATGTCCCCCCCGGCGCGACGACTGGGCATGTCCCCCCCGGCGCGACGACCGGGCCTCAACCCCCGACGAATTAACGAAAATGACGTCTAGCCGTTGGGCCGGTTGGGGATGTACTGGACCGCCCATTTGTTGCCGTCGGGATCCGCAAAATGGACGAAGTGCCCCCAGTCCTGGACATCGACGTCGCTGACGTCCACGCCGTTATCCTTGAGCTGCTTGTGCGCGGCCTGGATGTCGCTGACCACGAGCTGCAGGCTGGGGGCGGTGCCCGGCGGCGCGTCGGTGAGGCCCTCGCCGATCGCGATCGAGCAGCCGGAGCCCGGCGGGGTCAGCTGGACGAAGCGGATTCCGTCCATGGGCCGCTCGTCGTAGTCGGCGTTGAAGCCGACTTTGTTGACGTAGAAGTCCTTGGCGCGGTCCACATCGGACACGGGGACAAACACGAGTTCAAGTTTCCAGTCCATGGCCCACACGCTAGCGCGGCCTGCGGGATTCCGGAAGGGAACGCGTGCCGGACCCGGCAATAGCCGGGTCCTCAACAGCCGGGTCCTCAACGCGGCTGTCTGGCTGTACTAGCCCGCGATGCCGTAGAGGCGGTCGCCGGCGTCGCCCAGGCCGGGCACGATGTAGGACTTCTCGTTGAGCTTCTCGTCGATCGAGGCGAGGACGATCGTCACGTTGGCGTCCGCGAGCTCCTCCTCCAGCCTGGCCAGGCCTTCGGGGGCGGCGAGCAGGCAGATGCAGGTGACGTCGGAGGCGCCGCGCTTGAAGAGGAACTTGATGGCCTCGCGCAGGGTGCCGCCGGTGGCCAGCATGGGGTCCAGGACGAAGATCTGCCGGTCCGTGAGGTCCTCGGGGAGGCGCTCGGCGTAGGTGATGATGTCCAGGGTCTCCTCGTCCCGGGCCATGCCCAGGAAGCCGACCTCGGCGGTGGGGACCAGCTTGGTCATGCCCTCGAGCATGCCGAGCCCGGCTCGGAGGATGGGGACCACCAGCGGAGTGGGCTTGGTGAAGGCGGTGCCGATGGTGGTGCTGACCGGGGTCTCGATGGTCACGGGCTCGGTGCGGACCTCACGGGTGGCCTCATACGCCAGGAGCGTGACGAGCTCCTCGGTGAGCTGGCGGAAGACCGGGGACGGGGTGTTCTTGTCCCGCAGAACGGTGAGCTTATGGGCGACCAGCGGGTGGTCCACAACGAGAGTGCGCATGGGTCAAAACTATCACCCGGTCGCCTAGGACCTTCCCGAGGGGCCGGGTGTATCGGCGTCGTTAGTCTCGGCGGGACGGCCGCCGCCGGAACCGCGACCGGAGCCGCCGCTACCGGCCTCCGTGCCCCCCTCGTGGAGGCGGGCGGGATGGTCAAACGTGGGCGCGGGACCCGCCTGTTCCCGGTGGCGCAGCACATGGAAGAGCCGGTGGGCCAGGATCACAATCCCCACCCAGCCGAGCCCCAGTACCCACCCGATGATCACATCGGTCATCCAGTGGTGGCCCAGATAGACCCTGCTCATGCCCATCGCGACGATGAAGATCACACCCGCCGTGATCAGGCCGACCCGGGCGATAGCTCGTTGGACTTCCAGACAGGCGAGGTACACCACTAGCCCGATCACCACCGTCGTGTTGAGCGTGTGGCCGCTCGGGAAGGACGGCGAGTCTTCGTAGGGCGGGACGGCGTCGGCGTGGTCTGGCCGGTTCCGCCCGATCAGCTTCTTGCCCAGGGTGGTGGCGGTCACGGAGACGGCGGCTGCGCCGCCGATCAGGATCAGCGGCCGCCAGGTACGGCTGGCCCAGATGAGCCAGGCCGTCAGGATGCTGGCCAGGATCGGCATGCCGATCCCGCCGCCGATGTTGGTGAACCCCGTGACGAACGAGTCCAGGCCTGGACTCCGTAGCCGTTCCATAAACGCCAGGGTGGGCTTGTCCAGGTTCGCCAGGCCGACGTCGTCCACGACGTTGTCATAGACCTCGGCGCTCAACAGCGCCAGGACCACCACGACCACGCCGCCGATGAGCATCGTGACCCACAGCGCCGCGTAGGGCACCACCCATTTGCCCCAGCGGTGCGTCAACCAGCTCTCAGTCCTGGTTTTCACGGCTGTCTCCTGACGTTCCGGTGTTGCACAGCGTGCTTAGTGTCGAAACTATCATTGAGCCATGACTTCCCCGGAGCCACGCCATACCGAATGGATGGGCCTTGCCCTCGCCGAAGCACGCCGGGCGCTTGCCACCGAGGACGTGCCAATCGGCGCCGTCGTGATCGGACCCGACGGCACGCTGCTCGGTTCCGGGCGCAACGAACGCGAAGCGCTCGGAGACCCGACGGCGCACGCCGAGATGGTGGCCATCCGCGAGGCCGCGGCCCGGCTGCGGGAGCGCCGCGCGCGGAACGGGCAACGCGATGATGGCTGGCGCCTGGAGGACTGCACCCTGGTGGTGACGCTGGAGCCTTGCGCCATGTGCGCCGGGGCGGTGGTGCTGGCCCGGATTCCCCGGGTGGTGTTCGGCGCCTGGGACGAGAAGGCCGGGGCCGCGGGTTCCGTGTTCGACATCCTCCGCGAGCGCCGGCTCAACCACTGGGTGGAAGTGTACGCGGGGGTCCGGGCGCCGGAGTGCGCGGCGCTGCTGCGGGGCTTCTTCGCCGGACACCGCGGCAGCTGAACCTCGGACATCGCGGCCCCCTCCCGGTGGCATCCCGTCCTGCCAGCTTCTTACTTGCCGACGGCGGAAGCTGCGACGGCGGACGCCGCGGCGGAGCCTGTTGCGGCTGCCGCCAGGCCGTCGATCCGCTTCTGCCGGGTGGCCGGTGAATCGAGGCTGAAGGCCCGGAAGTCACCCAGGTCCTCCCGGATCCAGGCCTCCACCTCGGCGATCCGCCGGGTCACCGCGGGCGTCGGGCCGTGGAACAGCCAGGGCACGATCCGCTCCCGGCCCGGCTCGTACTGCCAGAGCCCGATGATCCGTCCGCGGTCCAGGATCGGGTGGTCCGGCAGGTCCGCCTGCAGCGCCAGCGAAGAAATGACGTCCCTGCCTATGTTGTCCCGTTCCGGGCCGTCCTCGGCGAGCAGCTCCGCCGCGTTGCGCCGCAGCAGCACCAGCGAATCCGTGCCGGCGAGCAGCTGGATCTGCTCCTCGGCCGGTTCCTCGAACGCGGCCAGGCGTTCGACGTCGTCGGGCAGCAACCACAGGCCCCCGCCCCCGGCGGTGGTCACCTGGGTGGCCACCTCGACGGCGCCGACGGCGGTCAGCGCAGCCTTGCTCTGCGCCACGGTGAAAGCCGTGAACCACTGCGACTGCTTGAGCGTGGCCCCGCCGGTCCAGCCGAGGTAGCGGCGGATCAGTTCGGTGCGGGCCTCGTCCTCGTCTAGGGGGCTGGCGGGGAGATTCCAGAGCTCGTAGGCGTAGCGCTGCTGGTCGAGACGTCCGTTGGCGGGGACGCGGCGGATCCTTCCCTGTGCCTGCAGGATACCGAGGGCGGTGGGCAGCGTGGTGGTGGCGCCCTTCTTCTTGCCTTCCTCCCCGAGGTTCCGCACCGAGTCGCCGAGCTCGTCCTTGAGCTGCCGCGGGTCCATCGGCGCGGCAGCTTCGGCGAGGGTGTGCAGGACCTGTTCCTCCAGGAGCGTGATTTCCCCGCGGTCGACGCCGAGCCGGCCAAGCACCCGGAAAGCCTCGGCGGCGTCCTTGCCCAGCTTGAGGGCCCAGGCGAAGTCGTCGCGTCCCAGCACGTAGGTGCAGCCGCGGGCCGTGGGCAATTCGAGGATCCGGTGGGAGAGGACGTCGGCGTCGACCTGTTCCCGGCGGATTCCGGCGCGGGCAAAGAGCGTGAGGTACGGGTTGGCGCCCCCTACGGACCGTGCCCAGCCCGCGCGGGCGAAGACCTGCTCCGCCGTGCAGCCCGCGAGGGAACCGTCCAGGCCCTGCCGGTGCCAGGCCCAGGCGCGGAGCCGGTCGGGCGTGAGCGTCCTGGCCGGAGGGACGTTCACGGTCGGGGGCACGGTGCTAAGGGGCTCGGGCGTCATGGGGTCATTGTCCAACAGCCTGCGCGGCAGGGGAATCATCTGCCGCAGGCAATTCCGGCGGGTTGTCCCGCGGACGCGGCACGCGCGGAGCTGTGGCCAGGGCTGCGAACACCGTTCTGGCCGTGGTCTCCCACCCGGGCAAGCGGTGCCTCGCAGCGGCGGCGCCCGCCCGCCACCGGGCGCGGAGCGCCGGCTCAGTGAGCCAGCGCCGCAGGACCTCGGCCAGCGCCGAAGGGTCCGTGCCGAGTGCGACGGCGGTGCCCGGCAGTGCGGTGGCCTCGGCTGCCGCGGTGCCCGGCGGGATAGCCAGCTTCTGCCTTGGCGCACTGCCGGCCGCGAGCGCCTCCACGGCTCCGGTGCCGGCACGCACCACCACGGGGATGCCGCGGGCGATCGACTCGGTGACCACCAGCCCGTAGGTCTCGGCCCGGGAGATGAGAAGGCTGAGGTCCGCGGCGGCCCATTCTGCCTCCAGCGCTTCGCCCCGGAGTTCCCCCGGGATGCTGACACGGTCCTGCAGCCCCAGCAGCGCGGCGGTATCCCTGAGCTGCGCGGCGTAGGCGGGGTCCGCCGAGTCGGAGCCGATCAGGGATGCCGTCCACGGCAGCCCGGTGAGCCGGGCCAGCGCCGCGAGCAGCAGCGACTGGTCTTTGTTCGGGAGGAGGGCGGCCACCGCAAGGAGATGCGGGGGTTCCGAGCCGCGGGCGAGCGGGGCGGGCTCGGTGCCCGGGAGGGCCACCGTGACGACTTCCAGTCCGTGCCTGGCGCGGATCCCGGCGGCGGCCGATCTGCTGGTGCAGATCACGCCGGCCGCTTCCCGAAGCGCCCGGCGTTCCAGCCCTGCTCCTTCTAGACCGGGGCCGCCGAGCGGCATATGCAGCAGGATCCAGGCGGGCCGCCCGGCTGCCGCCGCGGCCGCGAGTTCCTCCGGCGCCCCGCAGGCGAGCAGTCCGTCAACGAGGGTTATCCGGTTGTCCGCACCGGAGTTCTCCGGCCCGGTGTCGCCGGAGCAGTCGCCGGCGCGGCCGGTGCCGCCGGGGTCGCCGGAGCCGCCCGCGTCGCCGGAGTCGTGCAGGAGGGCGGCCAGCCGCCGTCGGTCCGCCGGGCTGCCGCCGGGCCAGTCGCCGTCGAGCGGGCAGGTCTGTACCGCGGCCCCCAGCGCGGACAGCTCCCGGGCGAGGGCGGCGTTGTAGACGTTGCCGCCGGAGTTATGCCGGACGTTGCCGGGCACCACCAGGCGCAGGCGGAGGTCTGACGGCTGCACGGCGGGTGCCTAGCGGGCGTCGAAGTCGAGCGCGTAGCTGGCCCAGGCGTCGGGGGTCTCGCGGAGGGTGACGTCCAGCCCGGCCAGCTCCCGCCCGTGCTGTCCCTGGCGGATCTTCACGGCCACGGCGTCGGCGACGTACTGGGCCAGGGCCTCGGTGGTGCTGAGCTTTCCGGCAAAGTCAGGGTGCTCGTCCAGGTTCTTGAAGTTGAGGCCCTCGAGGACGGAATCCAGCACGTTGCCGGCCTCGCCGATGTCCAGAACGATCGAGTCGTCGTTCAGCGCACGACGCCGGAAGGTTACCTCCGTGACGAAGGTGGCTCCATGCATGCCCTGGGCAGGGCCGAAGGCGGGGCGCGGGAGGCTGTGGGCGATCATGAAGTTGCGGCGGACGGTCAGGCTGAACACGGTGTTACCTCGTGGCTTCTGTGCTGGGGGAATCGATGACGGGGGATTCGAGGGCGGGGTATTCGATGACGTGGCAGAGCGCGTCCAGGGTGCCCTCGGAAAGCTGCCGGACGACGTCGGGCAGCTCTTCGAAGCTGGACGATCCGGTGAGGAACACATCGAAGACGGGGTCCTTCAGCAAGGAGACGGCGAGCTCGAGCCGGTCCGCGTGGGTGCGGCGGTGGCGGCGGGCGCGGGCCACCACGCCCACCTGGCTGGCGCGGATGGAGAGCCGGCGGGCGTGGAAGTCCTCCCCCAGCGGCAGCGTGATCTTCCGGTCGGCATACCAGGACATCTCGATGACGTCGCCCTCGTCGCCCACGAGCTGCAGGCTCCGTTCAAGCCCTTCCTGCGAGGCCGAGCAGTGGATCACGATGTCGCAGTCCGGCAGGGCGTCGTCGGGGTGGCTGAACTCGACGCCGAGGGATTCCGCGAACGCGCGCTTGGCGGGGTGGACGTCGATCAGCTGCAGCCGTCCGAGCGGGAACGCGCTGAGGAGCTTGGCCACCATGCCGCCCACGAGTCCGGCGCCGATCACAGCGACGCGGTCGCCGAGCCGGGGACCGGCCTCCCAGAGCCCGTTGACGGCGGTCTCGACGGTTCCGGTGAGGACGGCGCGGCGGGCCGGAACGCCGTCGGGGACGACGGTGAGCGACCCGACCGGGACCACATAGCGGTCCTGGTGCGGGTACAGGCAGAAGACCGTCCTGCCCAGCCAGTCCGCCGGGCCTTCTTCGACGACGCCGACGGAAAGGTAGCCGAACTTCACCGGCCCGGGAAAGGAACCTTCCTGGTTGGGGGCGGCCATTTCCGCGGCGACGCATAACGGCACGCGGGCGTTGTGGACGACGAGTTCGGTGCCCTTGCTGATGCCGGAGTACAGGGTGCGCACGAGGGCTTCGCCTGGCCCGGGGGCGGGAAGGTCTTCGCGCCGGAGCTCACCTTTTTCGGGTCCGACGGTCCAGTATGCGGTTGCTGTGGCGTGCTGCTGAGAAGTACCCATCTTGCTGATGAATCTAGTGCCCCGGCCGGGTGCGGGGAAGTCTGTCCCCATGCCGGCGGGCGGTTCCGGGACTTGGCTGAGCCGCAGCAGGCCGGCCGTTTTGGGGTTGGGCGCCTTGCTCCGGTACCCTATACAGGTTGGTGACGTGTCCGAGCGGCCGAAGGTGCAACACTCGAAATGTTGTTTGGTGTCAAAGCCAACGTGGGTTCAAATCCCACCGTCACCGCCAAGTGAGAAGGCGTCTACATCGTTGATAACACAGCGAAGTAGGCGCCTTCTGTCTTGCAATTCAGTCCCGTGGGCGCGCATTGAGCGCATAGCGCTGTGCGGCTACGGGAACGTGGCGGTGGTGTAGATCAGGTTGTGGTCGGACGGCGGCCGTCCACCGACGAGCTGATCGCCAGATGGCGTCCAGTTCTCCCAGTACTGAACCATGACGCCGTTGGCAGCACCGACGTACACCTGATCAATGCGGTAGTCACCGACAGCCGGACGCCTGTAGTCGTTGAAGGTGCTGAATTCAGGGTGCATCCTTGCAGCCGTGAGCCCGTAGCTGTCGGCGTAGCCGATAGCGCTGAGCTGGATTGCGTGCGGGGCCGAGATGCCTGAAGGGTCGTTGAAGTCTCCAGTCACGAAGGCTGGCAACCCGCTGGGGTTGACCCGCCTGATCTCGGCGGCGAGCTTTACTGCTTCGGAGTTGCGGGCAGCCTGCCCGCCAACGCCGACCTCAAAGTGGGTGTTGAAGACGAAGAACTCGTTGCCTGTCGCCCGGGACTTCAGCTTGACCCAGGTCATCGCGCGGCCATAGTCCGGATACGGCCTGAACTCGAAAACTTTGTAGCTGGAAGCAGTCCGTTTGAACAACCCCGCACGCCACATGATAGGGATCGGTTCCGCCGTGCCGTTGGCAGGCTGGTACATGGCGTAACCCGTCATCCGCTTAATGTCTGATGCCTGCGTGTATTGGCGCGGCCCAATCGTGATGTTCGGCGCTTCCTGGATGCCGATCACATCAGGCTTTACCGCGTTGATGACATTCTTGACGCCGACAACGCGTGAATCCCAATGCGGGATTTTGGGCTCTGACACCTCGCGCCATGCCGAGTCGACGTTGTACGAAGCGACTGTGACGGTTGTGGTGGCCGCCGCATTGGACGGCGCGGCCCCGAGCACGGAGGCTCCGATGGCAAGCATGAGGACCGATGCGGTGGTGGCAGCCCTCGTTGTCCTGGATTTGCTGCGGTCAGGATTTTTCTGCTGGAAAGATAGCAACGTGTTCCCCGTTCGCTCATCCTCAACCGTCCTGATGAGTTTCTCGATAACTCCGAGGGCTCAAGTGTAGGGCGCGGATGGAGCCAGATCCAGAGCATCAGCAAAGCCTGGGGAAGCCGCCACGCGAAACGGAAAGACCCCTGGTTCCCTTTGTTTACCAGGGCACCAAGGACCATTGCCTGGCCGGCGCCGGGGGCGCTGGCCGTGCCGGAACCAGGGGGCGCTGGCCGGCGCCGGGGGCGCTGCGCGCGCCGAGGGGCGCGGCGGGGCCTTACACGTTGTCGGGCCGCTGATCACCCTTATGTCCGCGCAGGTTGTCCTGCACCTTGCCAAACAAATCCTTGATGGTTGACTCAGTGTTGGTGAGCATGTCCGGCTGCACGTAGACCTGCTGGGTCGGAGGAAGGCTGTAGTGGGCTGGAAGACCGCCCGCACCGTCCACCCCTTCCAGCGCGATAGTGACTCCGCCCTCCTTGCGCGCAATCGCGCCGATCCGGCCGAATACCACCGTGAATTCGTCCGGCTGGAAGCTCACGGTCAGTCCGACGTGTGTCCGGCTAAGATCGCTTGCCGCGACGGCCTTCTCGTTACCGGTCCCTGAATAGCTCATGTCCTTCTCCCGACGTCGTTGCCGTTGTACGCCAGCAGTCTACGTCCGTGCCGGAACGCCGGATAGGGTCCCGGCGCCGGGGGCTCCGATACCGGACCGGGACCGACCTGGTGGAGAATGCGTTCATGACCAATGACGATCTTCGGCCTGTCTACTTCCTTTCGGACAGTACCGGCATCACCGCGGAGACCCTCGGCAACACCTTGCTGACGCAGTTCCCCGCGAACAATTTTGACCGCATTACGATCCCCTTCATCACCACTGTGGAGCAGGCGAAGTCCGTCGTCCGCACCATCGACGAACTGGCCGCCAGTGGCCTGCAGCCGATCGTCTTTTCCACCGCTGTGGGCAGCGATATCCGCCAGACCCTGGCGGCGTGCAAGGGAACCATCGTGGACCTGATCGGGGCGCACGTCGGTCAGCTGGAGCGCGCCTTTGGCACCACGGCCAGCGGGGAACCGGGTCGGGCCCATGGTTTGGGCAATGCGGAGCGCTACCAGTCCCGGATGGCCGCCGTCGAATACGCCATGGAACACGACGACGGCCAGAGCCTGCGCGCCCTGGAAAAGGCGCAGGTCATCCTGGTGGCCCCGTCCCGCTGCGGCAAGACACCCACCACCATGTACCTGGCGCTGCAGCACGGGATCTTCGCCGCGAACTTCCCTCTGGTGGATGAGGACTTTGAGCGGGAGGGGCTCCCCAAGCCGCTGCGGCCTTTCGTTGGGAAGTGTTTCGGCCTCTCTTCCAACCCCCTGCGGCTGAGCCAGATCCGCACCGAGCGCCGGCGCGGCTCACCGTATGCGTCGCTGCGCCAGTGCGGCTTTGAGCTGCGCAGCGCCGAGCAGTTGTACGTCTCCCACGGGATTCCGTACCTGAATTCGGCCACTGTGTCGGTGGAGGAAATGGCTGCCACCATCCTGCAGCGCATGAAGCTCAAGCATTAGGGAAATTTTTCACAATCATTGTGTGGCGTAACTCATGTGGAAAGACGGCTCCAGACCTGTCACTGTGGAGAGGAAATAGCGCCCATCAACCGGTAAACCCGCACGAGGGGCGGCGCACATGCATGCCACCATCTGCAAAGGAGCAGCAACCATGACGACAGACATCCTGTGGTTCTCAGAACTCGGACTCAAGGATCTGGATCGAGTGGGAGGCAAGAACGCCTCACTCGGCGAGATGGTGCAGAACCTGACCTCCGCCGGCGTCCAGGTCCCGGACGGCTTCGCCACAACAGCCGACGCCTACCGCAGCTTCCTGGCCGACTCCGGCCTGGACCAGAAGATCGCCGACCGGCTTGTGGGCCTGGATACCGATGACGTGACGGCGCTGGCCTCGGCGGGCCAGGAAATCCGGTCCCTGATGCGTCAGACGCCCTTCCTGCCGGACTTCGAAGCGCAGATCCGAGACTCATACCTGAAACTGGTGGACAAGCACGGCGGCTCCGAGGACCTCTCCTGGGCCGTCCGCTCGAGCGCGACGGCGGAAGATCTCCCCGACGCCTCCTTCGCCGGGCAGCAGGAAACGTTCCTGAACGTCCGCGGCATCGAGAACATCCTGCTGGCCATCAAGGATGTGTTCGCGTCCCTCTACAACGACCGGGCCATCGCCTACCGCGTGCACCACAAGTTCGAACACGCCGAGGTGGCACTCTCGGCGGGCATCCAGCGCATGGTGCGCTCCGACGTCGGGGCTTCCGGCGTGATGTTCACCATGGACACCGAATCCGGATTCAACGACGCCGTCTTCGTCACCTCCTCCTACGGCCTCGGCGAAGCCGTGGTCCAGGGCGCCGTCAACCCGGATGAGTTCTACGTCTACAAGCCCGCACTGCAGGCAGGCCGCCCGGCCATCCTCAAGCGCGGGCTGGGCGAGAAGGCGCTCCAGATGACCTACACGAGCAACCGCGAAGTCGGCCACACCATTGACTTCGTTCCGGTTGAGGCTTCGTTGCGGAACTGCTTCAGCCTCACGGACGACGACGTCGAGCAGCTCGCCCGCCACGCCGTCGCCATCGAGAACCACTACGGCCGCCCGATGGACATCGAATGGGGCAAGGACGGGATCGACGGCGGCCTGTACATCCTGCAGGCACGCCCGGAGACCGTGCAGTCCCGCAAGGCATCCGGCAGCCTGAGCCGCTTCCGCCTCAACGGGACCGGCCGGGTGCTGTCCGAAGGCCGCGCCATCGGCCAGCGCATCGGCGCCGGCAGCGTCCGCATCCTCACCGCGATCGACCAGATGGCCGCCTTCCAGACCGGCGACGTCCTCGTTGCCGACATGACCGACCCGGACTGGGAACCGATCATGAAGCGCGCCTCCGCCATCGTCACCAACCGCGGCGGGCGCACGTGCCACGCGGCCATCATCGCCCGGGAACTGGGGATTCCCGCCGTCGTCGGCACCGGGGACGCCACAGATGCCCTCTCCGACGGCCTCGAGGTGACCGTCTCCTGCGCCGACGGTGAGACCGGCGTCATCTACGAAGGGCTCCTGGACTTCAGCGTCGAGGAAACCGAGATCACCCAGCTGCCCGAGGCCCCGGTCAAGGTCATGATGAACGTCGGCACCCCGGAGCAGGCCTTCACCTTCGCCCAGCTGCCCAACCACGGGGTGGGCCTGGCCCGGCTGGAATTCATCATCAACCGCCAGATCGGCATCCACCCCAAGGCGCTGCTGAACCTGGACGATCAGCCGGCGGAGGTGGCCGCGGAAATCCGGGAACGGATTGCCGCCTACGACGGCCCTCGTGATTACTACATCAAGCGCCTGGCCGAAGGAGTGGCCACCATCGCCGCCGCGTTCGCGCCGGAGCCGGTGATTGTGCGCATGTCCGACTTCAAGTCCAACGAGTACGCCAACTTGATTGGCGGACCGGCCTACGAGCCGCATGAAGAGAACCCGATGATCGGCTTCCGCGGCGCCTCCCGGTACCTGGAACCGTCGTTCCGGGACTGCTTCGACCTCGAGTGTGAGGCCCTGTCCTTCGTCCGCAACGAGATGGGGCTGACCAACGTCAAGCTGATGATCCCCTTCGTGCGGACCCTGGACGAGGCCCGTGGCGTCATCGAACTGCTGGCGGAAAACGGACTGCGCCGTGGCGAAAACGGCCTCGAGGTCATCATGATGTGTGAACTGCCGTCCAACGCCCTGCTGGCCGACGAATTCCTCGACTACTTCGACGGGTTCTCGATCGGCTCGAACGACATGACCCAGCTGACCCTGGGCCTGGACCGGGATTCCGCGATCGTCGCCGGCAGCTTCGACGAGCGCGACCCTGCCGTCAAGAAGCTCCTCAGCATGGCCATCAAGGCCTGCAAGGAGCGCGGCAAGTACGTGGGCATCTGCGGCCAGGGACCCAGCGACCACCCCGACTTCGCCCAGTGGCTGGTCGAGGAAGGCATCGACTCCGTCTCCCTGAACCCGGACACCGTGGTGGACACCTGGCTCCGGCTCGCGGGCGCGGCAGCGGGCGGTGCAGCAGCCGGCGCGGCAGCCGGCGGCACGGCGGACTGACGGCACGCCGCTGAGGCCGCGGAACAAGGCGCAGGCCTGTCCCGCGACCTAAGGAAACACCCCGGTCTTCGGACCGGGGTGTTTCCTTTTGCCTGGCAGCCTGAGGCATTCATGTCTTGCCAAAACACCCACGTCAGCCTGAACTTAGTACTACGGACCAGATCGCCGGCGGACCGGAAACAACCCAGTCGGAGGCGATCCGTGCGGAGGCGATCCGGGCGGAGGCAATCCGCGCGCAAGAACAGGCAGGAGTCCCAGATGGGCCGTGCCGACTACGAATTCCGGTCCGTGTGGCGGGTGGCCGGCACGGCGGAGGAGGTCGCGGACGTCCTCGGCGATGCCACCACCTTTCCCCAATGGTGGCCTTCCGTATATCTGGGCGTCCAGGCTGCACCCGGCGCGGGGATCAGCACCGCACCCGGCATCCCGGGGCCCGTGGCTCTCCACACCAAGGGGTGGCTGCCCTATACACTCCGCTGGACGATGACCGTCACCGAACCGGTCACCGCCCGCGGTTTCGCACTCACCACCCGCGGAGACCTGAACGGAACCGGCCGCTGGACCTTCGAGCAGGACGGCCCCGAAACCGTCATCACCTACGACTGGCGCGTCAGTGCCGCAAAACCGCTGCTGCGGCGCCTGAGCTGGCTGCTGAAACCGGCGTTCGCCGCGAACCACCGCTGGGCGATGGCCCGCGGCGAGGAGAGCCTCGCCCTGGAATTGCGCCGCCGTCGGCACGCCGCGCAGCCGGGGGCCGTCCCGCCGCCTCCGCCCCCCAGGTTCCGGCGGGCGCCCCGCCGCGATCCCTAGCGGCTGGACGCCTGCACAACAACAGACCCAATCCGCCGTGAGTTGGTCCATTGAACCGCCGGCATCTCACCGGGTTAGCTAAGTCACAACAGCATTCTCCACCACTGACCTCCAGGAAGCATCGTGACTTTGCAGCAGAACCGGGCCACCCGCAGCCCAGACCGTTGGGACGACGTCCAGATCGGTGACCGCGTCCAGCTCCGGCGGGAAGGCCACCTCGAGCTCAGCGGCCGGGTGGACAACCGGACCGCCGACGGCGCCGTCGTGTGGGTGATGCCGGAGGGTGGCACCCGGCAACTGTTCCACGCAGCCGATGGCTACCAGTTGACCGCCATCGCTGTGGAGGGAACACACCATGTGGACAACTAGCACCACCGGACAGCCTGGCGCCGGGGCCCTGGACAGCACCCGCGGCCTGCCGGCCCGTGCGACGGCGTGGCCCGCTGTCACCGACTCATGCCCCGAGGATTGCCACTACTGCTCAGGGCCCGAGACGGACTAGTAGGCATTTTCGTTAGTTCGCCGGGGGTTCAGGTCCAGGCAGTGGGGTGGTCGGGCTCAAGGGCCTGCCCCGCGCCGGGGTCGGCGGATGGGCATATTCCGGTTGTGCCCGGTCCCGGGCGCGAGGAATGGGCATGTCCTCCCGGGAAGTAGCCCGGCGCCCGGTCCGGCCACCGGAAACGCCCCACGCACCCCTGCCGTGACGTTCCAGTTGCTTCGGCGCCACGCGCAAACCGCCCGCGGGAATCCGGGGTTCGCCACGGCAGGCAGACGGCCGGGCGGCAAGCAACCGGGCAGGAGCGACCCGCCGACTGCCCGCGTCCACGTGCCCGGCTTCCGGCCAGGGAACGTCACGGTGTCGCCGGTGCCGGGCGCGAAGACTGGGCGGTCCTCCCGGGGAAGTGGCCCGACGCCCGCAGCGGAGTCACTGCACGTGCCCCCGGATCAGGACATGCCCCGCGCCGGGGTCGGCGGATGGACATATTCCGGCTATGCCCTGTCCCGGGCGCGAAAACTGGACATGTCCCCCCGGGCGCGACGACTGGACATGTCCCCCCGGGCGCGAAGAGGTCCTGGCCGTCTAAAACCACGACGAATTTACGAAAATGACCACTAGCAGCAGCCCCAGGACTGGTTGACCTTGGGTTGACGCCCGGAAATCACAATCGGGGCATCAATCCGGCTCCGCCGCCGTGGCGTCGTTGACTAAGCCAACATGGAACGCAAAGGTGGTGCCATGACGGCTCAGCGAACCAAGAACGGACTTGCACTCACGACGGCGGTTGCCGCAGCAGCGCTCCTGCTCAGCGGCTGCGGGGCCAGCAAGCCGCCAGCGCAGGCTGCCAGCGAAACAGTGGCCCCCACGGCAAGCTCGTCGGACACGCCCAGCAGCGCCGCCGCTGCCGGCACCGGCACGGCCCAGCCGACGTCGACTCCACCCGCGTTGGCGCCCACCGAGTCCGGCGCCGCATTGTGCAAGGCCGCCAGCCTGACGGCCACCACCGATTCCACCGGCGGCGGCGCGGCCGGCAGCGTCTACATGCAGCTGATCCTGACGAACTCCGGAGCCGAACCCTGCCTGCTGGCGGGATTCGCCGGCGTCTCCCTGGCCGCTGACGCCAACGGCGAGCCCATCGGTGCTGCCGCGACCCGTGACGATTCCACCCCCGTCACCGAAGTACTGCTCGCGCCGGGCCAGGCGGGAACCGCGACGCTGCGCTATACCCAGGCCGGCAACTACCCGGACTGCACCCGCACGCCGGCGGCCGGCTTCCGGATCTACCCGCCGGACGACACCGAGTCCCTGTTCCTCGCCCAGCCCATGGACGCCTGCAGCAATACGGACATCGATCTGCTGACCATCGGTGCTTTCCAAGCCAAAGCCAAGTAGCATCCGGCGCCCGGCCTCCGGCCCTCCGCGGCGCCCGGAATCCAGCCCGGAACGGTACCGCCAAATACTGTCGGTGCCGTAGGGCATGATGGAGGAATGAAGGGGCAGGAGCTCGCCGGCGGCACACTCGCGGATGCCATGGACCAGTTCAGCCGGCCGACCCGGGACTGGTTCCTGGGCGCTTTTTCCGCGCCCACCCCGGCCCAGAACGGCGCCTGGGGCGCGATCTCCTCCGGTTCGCACGCCCTCGTGGTGGCACCCACGGGCTCCGGCAAGACGCTTGCGGCCTTCCTCTGGGCGCTGGACCGGCTGCTCGTCTCCGCCCCCGCCGAGCCCGAACTGCTGCCCGGTCTTGGCGCCGTGAAGGGCACCCGGGCGAAGGCACCGAAGCGGACGACCCGGGTACTGTACATTTCGCCGCTCAAGGCGCTGGGCGTCGACGTCGAACGGAACCTGCGCGCCCCGCTGATCGGCATCACCCAGACCGCCAAACGGCTGGGACTCCCCGCGCCGCTGATCACCGTGGGCGTCCGTTCCGGGGACACGCCGGCGTCGGAGCGCCGCACGCTGCTCAGCCACCCGCCGGACATCCTCATCACCACGCCCGAATCGCTGTTCCTGATGCTCACCTCCAAGGCGCGGGAGACGCTCAGCGAGGTGGACACCATCATCGTGGACGAGGTCCACGCCGTCGCGGGCACCAAACGCGGGGCGCATCTGGCGGTATCACTGGAACGCCTCGACGCCTTGTTGTCCAAACCCGCCCAGCGGATCGGGCTCTCGGCCACCGTGGAGCCCAAGGAGCTCGTCGCGCAGTTCCTGGCGGGCGCCGCGCCGGTGGAAATCGTGGCCCCGCCGTCGAAGAAGAACTGGGACCTGACCGTCTCCGTCCCGGTGGAGGACATGTCCGATCTGCGGGGGGCTGCCGCGGCATTCGACTCCGGTCCGGCGTCCGGGCTCCAGCCGCAGGCCTCGATCTGGCCGCATGTGGAGGAGAAGATCGTGGACCTGGTGCTGGCCAACCAGTCCACCATCGTGTTCGCCAACTCCCGCCGGCTCGCCGAACGGCTCACCGCCCGGCTCAACGAGATCTACGCCGAACGGCAGCTGATGGCCTCCGCCGGCGGCTGGGACGGGATTGGCGCGGGGGCGGCGGACGGCGAGGCGCCGGACGTCGCCGCTGGCGCCGATCCGGTGCTGGCCCGCGCCCACCACGGCTCCGTCTCCAAGGACCAGCGCGCCCTGATCGAGGATGACCTGAAGTCCGGGCGGCTGCGCTGCGTCGTGGCCACGTCGTCCTTGGAACTCGGCATCGACATGGGCGCCGTGGACCTCGTGGTCCAGGTGGAGTCCCCGCCCTCGGTGGCCAGCGGGCTGCAGCGGGTGGGCCGCGCCGGGCACCAGGTCGGCGAAATCTCCCAGGGCGTGCTGTTCCCGAAGCACCGTGCGGACCTCGTCCACACGGCCATCACGGTGGAGCGGATGCTCGGCGGCAAGATCGAACGGCTCAGCGTCCCGGCCAACCCGCTGGACATCCTGGCCCAGCAGACCGTCGCCGCGACAGCACTGGGCGCCATTGACGTGGAGGAATGGTTCTCCAGGGTCCGGCGCTCCGCGCCCTTCGCCTCGCTCCCCCGCTCCGCCTTCGAGGCCACCCTGGACCTCTTGGCCGGCCGCTACCCCTCCGACGAATTCGCGGAGCTGCGCCCCCGGATCGTCTGGGACCGCAACGCCGGCACCATCGAGGGCCGGCCCGGCGCCCAGCGGCTGGCCGTCACCTCCGGCGGCACCATCCCGGACCGTGGGCTGTTCGGCGTCTACATCATCGGCACCGAAGTGGAGGGTTCGGGTTCCTCCGGCGGTGCCAGCGCGGACGGCAGGGCCGCGAGCCCGGCCGCGGCCGCTGCCAAGGGCGGGCGCCGGGTCGGTGAACTCGACGAGGAGATGGTCTACGAATCCCGGGTGGGCGACGTCTTCGCCCTGGGCGCCACCAGCTGGAAGATCGAGGACATCACCCACGACCGGGTCCTGGTGTCGCCCGCGTTCGGCCAGCCCGGAAAACTCCCGTTCTGGAAGGGCGATTCCCTCGGCCGGCCGGTGGACCTGGGCCGCGCGCTCGGCGCGTTCGTGCGCGAACTGTCTGCGTCCGACGTCGGACCGGCCACGGAACGCTGCAAGGCCAGCGGTCTGGACGACTTCGCCGCGAACAACCTGATCCGGTACCTCGCCGAACAGAAACTGGCCACCGAGGTGGTTCCCAGCGACACGACCCTTGTGGTGGAACGTTTCCTTGACGAGCTCGGCGACTGGCGCGTGGTGCTGCACAGTCCCTTCGGCATGCCGGTCCACGCACCCTGGGCGCTGGCCGTCGGGCAGCGCCTGCAGCAGCGCTACGGGATGGACGGCTCCGCCATGGCCGCCGACGACGGCATCGTGCTGCGCGTGCCGATGATGGAGGACGAGCCGCCGGGAGCCGAACTGTTCCTCTTCGACCCCGAGGAACTCGAGCAGATCGTGACGGCGGAAGTCGGCGGCAGCGCCCTCTTTGCCTCCCGCTTCCGCGAGTGCGCCGCCCGCGCGCTGCTGCTGCCCCGGCAGACCCCGGGCAAGCGGCAGCCGCTGTGGCAACAGCGGCAGCGCTCCGCCCAGCTTCTGGATGTCGCCCGGAAGTACCCCACCTTCCCGATCGTGCTCGAAACGGTCCGCGAATGCCTGAAGGACGTCTACGATCTCCCCGCCCTGAAGGACATTGCTGCCTCGGTTGAGCGTCGCGAACTGCGGATCGTGCAGACCACCACGCAGCAGCCATCGCCGTTCGCCAAGTCCCTGCTGTTCGGCTACGTGGCACAGTTCCTCTACGAGGGAGATTCCCCGCTCGCCGAGCGCCGGGCCGCCGCGCTGGCGCTGGACTCCACCCTGCTCAACGAGCTCCTGGGCCGGGTGGAGCTGCGCGAACTGCTCGACGCCAAGGTCATCGACGCCACCGAACGCGAGCTGCAGCGCCTCGCCCCGGACCGGAGGGTCCGCGGTGTGGAAGGGGTCGCGGACCTGCTCCGCCTGCTGGGCCCGCTCACCCCGGAGGAAGTCGCAGCGCGGCTGGAACCGCCGGTGGAGTCTGTCCAAGCTGCGCCCGTCGTCAGGCCTGCTGAAGCGGCTGAAACTGCCGGGGTGGTTGAGCCTGCCGGGACCCGGGAGGATGCCTCGGAACTGCCGGTCGCCGACGCCGTCGCGCACCTGACCGCCCTCCAGCGCGCCAACCGCGCCATCAAGGTCAACGTCGGCGGCGCCGAACGCTTCGCCGCCGTGGAGGACGCCGCCCGGCTGCGCGATGCCCTCGGCGTCCCCCTGCCGATGGGCGTCCCGTCCGCCTTCATCGAACCCGTCGCTGATCCGCTGGGCGACCTCGTCTCCCGCTACGCCCGCACGCACGGGCCGTTCACCTCCGCCGAGGCGGCCGCCCGGCTGGGACTCGGCATCGCCGTCGTCGGCACGGCGCTGAAACGGCTCGCCGCCGACGGCCGCGTCGTGGAAGGCGAGTTCCGCCCGCACGCCACGGCGCCGGAACCGGCCGCAGCGACGGAAACGGACGGCGTGGAGACGGACGGCGCGGAGACTGCCCGCGGCGGCGGTGACGCCGAGGCCCCACAAACCACTCCTCCCATCGCCCCCTCGTTGGCCGGCGTCAGCGAGTGGTGCGACGCCGAGGTCCTGCGCAAGCTCCGCCGCCGGTCCCTCGCCGCGCTCCGGGCCGAAGTGGAGCCGGTGGACGCCGCCGCCTATGGGCGGTTCCTGCCCGCCTGGCAGAACGTCCGCACCCCCGGCCGGCGCGGCCAGTCTGGGCTGCGCGGGCTGGACGGCATCATCACCGCCGTCGACCAGCTTTCCGGCGTACCCATTCCGGCCTCGGCCTGGGAACCGCTGGTCCTGGCCAGCAGGGTGGCCGACTACCAGCCGGCCATGCTGGACGAGCTCATGGCTGCCGGGGAAGTCCTCTGGTCCGGCGCGGGTTCGCTGCCGGGCAATGACGGCTGGGTGAGCCTGCATCTTGCTGATTCAGCCGAGCTGACCCTGAACCCGGCCGTGGAGTTCCAGCCCGGCGACGCGCAGCAGCGGTTGCTGGACCACCTGAGGAACAACGGCGGCGGGTACTTCTTCCGGCAACTGACCGAGATAGCCGGCGGCATGGACTCGGTGCTGGGCGACCAGGACGTGGTCTCCGCCCTCTGGGACCTTGCCTGGGCCGGACGGATCACCGGCGACACCTTTGCCCCCGTCCGCGCGCTGATCGCCGGCGGCCACACCGCCCACCGGCAGGTGTCCCGGGCGCCGCGGGCCCGCGCACCGCGCCTGAGCAGGCTGGGCCGCTCCCACGGCACCGGGCTGCTGGGGTCACCCGGGCTGACCGGCGGCCGATACGGTTCGGTCACCGGCTCCGCACCCACGCCCCCGCTGGCCGCGGGCCGCTGGTCCGCGCTGCCGTTCCCCGAACTGGATCCCACCATCCATGCCCGGGCCACCGCCGAACTGCTGTTGGACCGGTACGGGGTGGTCACGCGCGGCTCGGTCATGGCGGAGAACATCCTGGGCGGCTTCGGGCTGATGTACAAGGTGCTCGCCCGGTTGGAAGAAGCCGGACGGTGCCGGCGCGGCTACTTCATCGAGCATCTCGGCGCGGCCCAGTTTGCCGTGCCCGCCACGGTGGACCGGCTCCGCTCCTACGCCGAGGACACCCAGCTCCACAAACCCGAACCGGCTGCGCTGGCCCTCGCCGCGACGGACCCGGCCAACCCCTACGGCGCAGCCCTGCCCTGGCCTGCGCTCAACGTCGAGGCCGGCACAGGCCACCGGCCGGGCCGGAAAGCGGGGGCCCTCGTGGTGCTGGTGGACGGCGCCCTGGTGCTCTACGTGGAACGCGGCGGCAAGACCCTACTGGTATTCAGTGACGATACCGGGATGCTGACCGCGGCAGGCGCCGCCCTCGTGAGTGTGGTGACCCGCGGTGCAATCGACAAGCTGATCATGGAAAAGGTGAACGGCCACGGCATCCTGGACACCCCCGTGGCCGCCGCCCTCGCCCAGGCCGGCGCTTACTCCACCCCGAAGGGACTGAGAATCCGTGCCTGAAGGCGACTCGGTCTTCCGCGCTGCCGCGCAGCTCCACGCCGCCCTGGCCGGCCAGCAGCTGATCTCCTCCGACTTCCGCGTGCCCCGCTTCGCCACGCTCAGGCTCGGCGGCTGGACCGTGATCGAGGTGGTGCCCCGCGGCAAGCACCTGCTGATGCGGCTGCAGGGTCCGGCTGACCAGGGTGCGGGTCCGGGTGCGGGCCGGGGTCCGGGGCCGGCGGATCAGTCGGAAGAATCCGGGCCGGAACAAGGCAGCCGGCCGGGACTAGGCAGCCGGGCGGAACAGAACCGGCTGACCATCCACTCCCACCTCAAAATGGAAGGGACCTGGCAGGTCTACCTGCCCGGAGGACGCTGGAAAAAACCCGGATTCACCGCCCGCTGCGTGCTGCGCACCGCCGCGGCAGACGCCGTCGGCTTCTCCCTCGGCCTCCTCGAAGTGATCCGCACGTCCGAGGAGGACTCGATCGTCGGGCACCTGGGCCCGGACCTCCTGGGCCCCGACTGGGACCCGGCCGAGGCCGAACGGCGGATCCGCGCCGCCCCCGACGTCCCGATCGGCGTCGCCCTGCTGGACCAGCGGAACCTCGCCGGGATCGGGAACATCTACCGTTGCGAGGCCTGCTTCCTCGCCGGCATCCATCCCGCGTCGCCCGTCTCCGCGGTGGCCGATCTGGCCGCCCTGATCACCGGTGCCAAGGTCCTCCTGGAGGCGAATCTGGGCCCCGGCCGCCGGACCACCGTGCTGAACCCCCGCGGTGTTGCCGTGGGCCCAACTTCGGGGTTCCCGGGCCATTGGGTCTACCGCCGCGAGCACCAGCCGTGCCTGAAGTGCGGGACGCCGGTGCGCCGCGGGGTGCTTGGGAAAGCGTCCGGCACCGAAGAGCGGGACATCTACTTCTGCCCGAAATGCCAGCCGACGTCCGGCCCAGGCCCGAAATAGTCACGAGATCAGATCCCTGACGCGGCAACGAGCCTGTGCCGCGCTGAGTTACCTGAGGACGCCATTACCTAAGGACGCCCGAATTCCGGTGTCGAGCGGGAATCTGCGCGTCGCCAGCATGCGCCCGCGTCGCCGGCAAGCGGCATGCGGCCGCGTCCTCAGGGTGCGGTGACTGCCGTGCCGGCTGCGGCCGGGACCTCGGGTACTTTCCGTTCGGGCACCGTGAACCGCGGCAGCAGGAGCTGCACCAGCTGTCCGATCGCCACGGCATACAGCACGGTCCCGACGCCGACGGAGCCGCCCAGCAGCCAGCCGGCGCCCAGCACCACAACCTCGACTCCGGTCCGCGAGGCCCGCACCGACCAGCCGGTCCGCCGGGCGAGTCCGGTCATGAGACCATCACGGGCGCCGGGTCCGAGGCGGGCGCCGATGTAGCAGGCCGAGGCGATGCCGTTGAGCAGGATGGCGCCCGCGAGCATCCCGATCTGCCCGCCGAGGTGCGAGAACGCGGGAATCAGCGCCAGCCCGACGTCGGCAAACACCCCCACCAGCACGGCGTTGCACAGCGTGCCCACACCCGGCCACTGCCGCAGCGGAATCCAGAGGAGCAGCACGAGGAAGCTGACGATCACCACCACGGTGCCGATGCTCAGCCCGGTCTTGAGCGCGATGCCCTGATGGAAGACGTCCCAGGGGTCCAGTCCCAGTCCGGCCCGGATGAACATCGCGAGCGATACGCCATACATGGCGAGGCCAATAAGGAGCTGAAGGAGCCTTCGGGTCATCATGTCACCCATCCTCCCCGGGAACTGGACTTGCATTCCATATCCAGTTTGAAATACTGGCTCTACGTCCGGCTCCCTGAATCCCACCACGCTGGCCCGGCTCCTGGGCGAATGGAACCCTGGGGCGTCCCCCGCCTACCGCGAACTGGCCGACGTCGTCCGTCTGCTGGTGCTGGACGGCCGCGTCCCGCTCGACGTCGCCCTGCCCAGCGAGCGGGCCCTGGCCGCGACGCTCGGTCTCAGCCGCACCACGGTCACCGCCGCGTACACGCTGCTGCGGGACCAGGGATTCCTCAGCAGCGGCCAAGGCAGCCGGGGCCGGACCTGCATCCCGCACCGCGGCCGGCGGGGAGCCCAGCCAGGCACGCCGGAACTCAGCGGCGCGCCCGGGCTCGCCGTTCCGGACGGGCTTCTGGACCTTGCCTATGCCTCCCTGCCGGCCAGCGGCGAGGTGGTGCACCGCGCCTTCGCCGCCGCCCTGACGGAACTGCCGGCGCTGCTGCCCGGGTTCGGGTACGACGCACTCGGCGTCGGTCCGCTCCGCGAAGCCATCGCCGCCCGCTACACCGCCGCCGGCGTGCCCACCACCGCCGGCCAGATCCTCGTGACCTCGGGTGCCCAGCACGCGCTGAACATCATCCTGCGCACCCTCGCCGGCCGTTCCGCCAGAGTGCTCGTGGAGCACCCCAGCTACCCGAATGCCCTCGACGCCATGCGCTCGGCCGGCTGCCGCCCGGTTCCGGTGGCCATGCCGCCGGCCGCACTGGACGGCGGGGCCGGCTGGGATACCGATGCGCTGGAGACCGCGTTGAAACAGCAGCGGCCCGCCATGGCCTATGTGGTCCCCGACTTCCACAACCCCACCGGCCGGCTGATGCCGGATTCCCAGCGCCGGCAGCTGGTCCGGGCGGCTGCCGCCTCCGGCACTGTGCTGGTGGTCGACGAGACCTTGAGGGAGCTCAACCTCGACGGCGCGCCCTCCACACCGCTGGCGGCCTTCAGCCCCGCCGTCGTCTCCATCGGCTCGCTCAGCAAGTCCCACTGGGCCGGGCTGCGGACCGGGTGGATCCGGGCCGGCGAGCCCCTCATCCAGCGCTTCGCCGCAGCCCGCACCACCATGGACCTGGGCGGGCCCATCGTGGAGCAGCTTGCGGCAGCCCATCTGGTCAACGCCCTCACGGAACCGCTCCCGGCCCGGCTCGCCGCACTCCGCGCCAACCGGGACACTTTGCTGATGCTTATCGCCGAGCACCTGCCGACATGGCAAACGGAGCGGCCCGACGGCGGGCTGTCCGTCTGGTCCCGGCTGCCGGTTCCGCTGAGTACGGCAATGACGGTGATTGCCCCGGACTTCGGCATCCGGCTCGCGGCCGGACCCAGGTTCGGCCTTGGCGGAGCCTTCGAGCACTATCTCCGCGTGCCGTTCACCCTGCCGCCCGCGCAGCTCGAGACCGCGGTACTGGCGCTGCGCTCGGCCCAGGACCGGCTGGAGGCCTCGCCCCAACTGCGGCGGGATCTGACCAGCCCGCCCGCCGTCGCCATCGCCTGAGCGCGACGACGCCTGGCGAGAGCCCTGGCGTCGCGCGCCCATTCCTGCGACGCGCAAATGCCCTGGCGACACACAGGGAATCCGGGTGTCGCCAGGGCATTTGCGTAGCGCCAGCGCATCCGGGTAGCGCCAGGCGGCCTGCGCGTCGCTGGGCGCCGGCTCAGTCCCGGCCGTAGACCGTGTCCAGGAAGCCGCCCCATACCTTGGTCGTGGCCTCGGAGTCCCCGCTGCCGCTGAAATCGTGCACCGTCATGCCCACCGGGGCCCCGAAGGCGTTCCGGCCGAAGAAGCGGTACAGGGTGTCCGCCGTCCGCAGGCCCAGGAAGTGCTCGTTGGCAAAGTCCACTTCGCCGGAGAGCCGCCCCACGCCGTCGAGCTCCAGCTCCACGGCGCCACCCGGCGCCACGCCCGCCATGCCCATCGCCTTCTTGAGCCGCTCGAAACCGTCCGCGGTCTGCGACGCGGGAGGCGCCTGGACGTCGGTGAAGACCACCGGCTTGCCGTCGAAGTACTTCAGATACTGGCCGAGGGTGTGCAGGTAGAACTCGGTGTGCTTGCTGGCGCCGTCGTAATGCTCGTCCCAGTTGTCCGCGAAGATGCCGCTGTGGACGTAGTGCAGCCGGGCGCGGCCGCCGTCGAGCGGTTCCAGCACGTGCTCCAGCTGGTTGAACCAGCCGTCGGGGCCGTCCATCCGGGACACCAGATGCGTGGGGTGCTCGTCGACTTTCCTGACGGCCGGCCACTCATCCGTGGGAAACATCCAGGCCGGAGTGTCCTTGGTTACAGCGTTCCACACGCGCTCCGGGGTGCCCGGGAGATCGGTGTCGTAGACGATCTCGAAGTTCCGCTTGTCAGTCATTGTTCTGCTCCTTTGCCTGAGTGATCTTGGGTGATGCTTTGGGTGCCGATGCCTTCAATGCCGGGTGAAGCGCGACGACGAGACGGTGCTTTCGCCCGCTGCCCGACGGCGTGCCGGCGCCGGTGCCGCCTGGAGTGCCGGTGCCGGCCCGGGCGCCGCTGCCGGCGTCGTGGTACTTGTCCACGAGCCGGGTCACGGCCACGCCTAGCTCCTCGGCGAAGGCTGCCCGGTCCGCCGCGGTGCGGAAGGTGATCTCGCCGTCGATGGCGAAGGTGGCGAGTTTCTGCCTCGCCGCCGCAGCGCCGGCAATCAGCTGGCCCATCTCCTGGACCATGCGGCCGGCGAGCGCGAGCAGCCAGAAGGCGGAGAATCGGTCCGAGAACCGGTGCGGATCCGGCGCCAGCGAGGCCAGGGCCGCCGGGGAAATCAGGTACGAAGCCGCCGTCGCCCGCAGGATGCGCTCCGTGACGTTGCCCTTGGGGCGTTCTTCCACAAGCTCCACGAGCCCGTGCCGTTCCAGCGCCTTGAGGTGATAGTTCACCTTCTGCCGCGGCAGCCCCATTTTCGCGGCGAGCTGGGTGGCGGAGCCGGGCTCGGCGAGCTCCAGCAGGATCCGCGTGCGGATCGGGTCCAGCGAGGCCTCTGCCGCCGCCGGGTCCTCGATCACTTCGATGTCCAACATGCATCCAGTGTGCCCACCGACAGTTTTATTTGTCAAGAACTTTTTTACCGTCGGACGGTGGCCGTTGTGCCGAGATCGCCGAACGCTTGCGGGTTCGCCGGAGGCTCGCGGCGAACCCGCACACCTCCGGCGAATTGGCGGCCAGGTCCGCTCCTCGCGGCCGACTGCGCGGCCGCCCCGGCACCCCCGGCAACCCGTGCAACCCCCGTGCAACCCGTGCAACCCGTGCAACCCGTGCAACCCGTGCAACCCCGGCAAAGTAGAATGGAGCGGTGATGCAATCCCCCCTTCCCGTGCGCGACGGCGTCAATGCGACCCGTCTCCGCCTCCCGGATGAGGGGCCCTGGGACACCGCGATGGACTACATGATGCACCGCTGGGGCCATATCGACCCCCAGGGCATCGAGGACCGGTTCGACGCCGGGGAGATCGTGGGTGAGGCGGGCATCGCACTGGACCGCGCCACCCCGCTGCGGAACCACACCTTCATCTGGTACTACCGCACCCTGCCGCCGGAGACCCGGATCCCGGTGGAACTGGACATCCTGCATCAGGACGAGCACCTCCTGGTGGTGGACAAGCCGCACTTCCTGCCCACCACACCCGGCGGAACCTACATCCAGGAGTCCGCCCTCGTCCGGCTCCGCAACCAGCTCGAGCTGCCGGATCTCATCCCCATGCACCGGCTGGACCGCATGACGGCCGGCATCCTGCTGCTCTCCACCAACCCGCAGACGCGGGGCAAATACCAGGTGCTCTTCGAAAAGCGCCAGGTCCAGAAGGAATACGAGTGCGTGGCCGCGGCCGAGCCCGCCGCCGGCCACCCCGCCGTCGACTTCCCCGTGGTGGTCCGCAACCGGATGACCAAGTCGCGCAGCTACCTGCTCGCCGAGGTGATCGACGGCGAACCCAACGCAGAGACCAGCATCGAACGGCTCCGGACGTTCGACGCCGGGCCCGCACATGCGGCTGACGACGGGGCCGACGCGGCCGACGGTGGGAGCCGCCGCCGCGCGCTGTACCGGCTGGCGCCTCACTCGGGGAAGACCCACCAACTCCGCGTGCATATGGCATCCCTCGGACTGGGCATCGTGAACGACGCGTTCTATCCCGAGCTGCTGGACAAGGCCCCGGACGATTACGCCAAGCCGCTGCAGCTGCTGGCCCGCGGGATCCGTTTCGATGACCCCATCTCCGGCAGGGCAGTGGAATACCGCAGCGGGCTGCAGCTCAGCGAAGCCCGCTAAGCCCGCCGGCCACGGACCATCGCGCAACAGCGACGGCTCCCGGCCCCGTCAGGAGCGACGGTACGGCCGGAAGTGCGGTACCTTGTGCCCATGGACTTCGGCACCGCGGACAGCTGGGGGGACGCGATCTATTTCTGGATCATCCCGGTGGTCATGGGCGATGCGATTTTCCCGCCCGTCCCGTCCGAAATGGTCGTCATCACTGGCGGCGCGCTTTCCGCCGACGGGCGCGCCAACGCCTTCCTTGTGGTGCTCCTCGCCGCCATGGCATCCTGGCTCGGCGACATCATCGTGTTCCAGCTCTTCAAGCGGCGGCTCAGCCATGTGCTCGACCGCTGGAAATGGGGCCGCTCGTTCCACCTGGCCGTGCACCGCGCCATTGCCCAGGCGGGCCGGTCCTCCACCTACGGGGCCATCATCGGGATCCGCTTCATCCCCGGCGGACGCTTGGCGACAACCGCCGCCGCCGGCATCGCCAACGTATCCAGCCGCGGCTTCAGCCTTTGCGCGGCCCTCGGCGGCCTGCTCTGGGCCATCTGGTCGGTGGGCCTCGGATACTTCACCGGCGCGGCCACCAAGCTGCCGTTCTGGGCAAGCTCCCTGATCGGCGTCGGCGTTGGGCTGGTGATCGGCGCCGTCGTGGGTGTGATTGTCACGCGGCGCCGCGGAGACCGTTCCCCGGTGGTGGACGGACCCGAGGAGGAACTGGACTTCTGAGGCTGTCGGCCTGCGTCTAAACGGGCGCCCAGCGGCCTCGGTTGCGGCGGAGGACCGTCAGGGCTCCGGTCACGGCAACCCGTTCGACGGCGTCGCGCATCATGGCTGCCGACGCGAGCGCCTGGCTGTTCTCGCCACTGTAGGACGTGGCCTCGACCAGGAACCGCAGATTCAGCTGCGGGACCCCGCCGGCCAGCTCCAGCTGGTTCGACTCCACGTGGTGGCGCGTTTCCAGCGCTTCCACGGCCGCGGCCATCACGGCCTCCGGCGGGTTGCCCGGCTTGAGCCCGGTGATCTTGAGTCTGCTCTGGAACGACTGCATAGGCTCAAGCCTAGATGCATCGGGTACCGCCGGCCGCCTGCTCAACCTTCGTTGCCGATCCCGGCGGAAGCCGCTGCACCCCTGCCAGAGTCAGGAGGCTGACCTCCGCGACGGAATCAAAGCCCAGATTTGTGTCAACTTGATTGAGGCAACGAGGCGTGTCTCCTAACCGATTGAGCTTCGTGAATGGTAAGTATGGGAGTGTGCCGATCCTCCCGAAAGAGCGTGATCCTCGGCTGATCACCATCCGTCGCGGGGGCACTCTGACGGACGAACACCACCGGCTGTTGGCTGACTGGGCCCTCCTGTGTGCCGAGCACGTGCTGCACCTGTTCGAGGACCATCAACCAGGTGACAGCCGGCCCCGCGACGCCGTCGACGCCGGCCGGGCCTGGATCCGCGGCGAGGTGCGGATGGGTGACGCACGCCGGATGGCTTTCCAGGCGAATGCCGCGGCGCGCGGGATGCCCGATCCAGCGAAGTTCGCGGCGCTGTCGGCGGGCCAGGCGGCTGCGGTGCCCCACGTCGCCGCCCATGACCTGGGCGCCGCGGCGTACGCCATCAGGGCGGCCGGTGCATGCGTCCCAGCCGACGACGCTGCGCAGGCTCGGGCCAAGGAACGGGAGTGGCAACAGGTGCACCTCCCTGCCGCTATCCGTGAACTCGTTCTCGACGATCAACAACATCGGAGCGCCATCTGCTGGCACGTCTTCGACGACTGATCTGTTGCCTGCCACTCATCCGCTTCCGCCTCATCAGCGATAGCATCCCTCATGGAAGATTTCGCCCACCCGTTCCCGAACTTTTTCAGTGAGTCAAGGTCTTGGCGGCAGCGGCTCCCGGGCCTACCCTTACGGACTATGAGCAACTTGTTGCCTGTGGCGCAGCCGGACAGACCAACAGGTAGTCGCTGGGACCGCCGGGACAAGTTCCATCTCGCCGGCATCACCGGCTTTGTCATCCTGCTCAATGTGGTCGGCTGGGGCGTGCTAACCCTGGCCGTTGCTCCCCAGAACTTCGCCCTGGGCAGCACCGGTGTCTACGGGGTAGGCCTGGGCGTTACCGCGTTTCTGCTCGGAGTGCGGCATGCGTTCGACGCCGACCACATCGCCGTCATCGACAACACCACCCGCAAGCTGGTCGGCGAGGGAAAGACCGCGCTGGGGGTGGGCTTCTGGTTCTCGTTGGGCCACTCGACCGTTGTCTTCGGAGCGGCACTGCTCCTGGCCCTCGGCGTGAGGGCGATGGCCGGCACCGTGCAGAACGAGAACTCAGCCCTGATGCAGACTCTGGGGCTGGTCGGCAGCGTGGTGGCTGGAGCCTTTCTGATCCTGATAGGGCTGATGAACCTGGTCTCGGTGATTGGCATCGTCCGGGTCTTCCGCGGGATGCGGACCGGCGAGCTGAACGAGGCCGAGCTTGAGCATCAGCTCAACAACCGGGGCTTCCTGGCCCGACTGCTCGGCGGAGCAATCCGGCGGATCACCAAGCCGTGGCACGTCTATCCAGTCGGCCTTCTGATGGGCCTTGGATTTGACACCGCATCCCAGATAGCCCTGCTCCTGCTTGCGGCTGGTTCCGCCGCCTTCTCCTTGCCCTGGTACGCCATCCTGGTCCTGCCGGTGCTCTTCGCCGCCGGCATGAGCATCTTCGACACTGCAGACGGCGTGTTCATGTCCAGGGCCTACGGGTGGGCATTCCTCAAACCCGTCCGCAAAGTGTTCTATAACCTGACAATCACGGTTCTCTCGGTTGTTGTGGCACTAGTCGTCGGTGTCATCGTGCTGTTCGGGCTATTGGTGGACAAGCTGGGCATCGAGTCAGGACCGGCGGCCGCAATCGGCTCGCTGGAGCTGGAAAACGTCGGGTATATCATCGTGGGACTCTTCGTGGTCACTTGGCTGATTGCGCTCTCTGTCTGGAAATTCGGCCGGATCGAGCAACGCTGGAGCCCGCCGGACAGCAGCTGAGGATCGCACCGTAGGCGTCGCCATCGACCCCGAAGGGTCGGGCAGCGGTCGTTCTCCTGACGCTGCCGTTGGGTGGTTGTGTTTTGTCCGGCTCGCGCCTATCTTGGCAGGAAGGAGTGCCGCCATGCACGAACTCTCTATAACACAGAGCCTTATCGAAGCCGTTCTCGACCGTACCGGCGAGCGCACAGTTACGGCGGTCAACCTCCGGGTGGGGCCTTTGTCCGGCGTGCTGCCGGATGCCATGCGCTTCTGCTTTGACGTAGCCTCTGCCGGCACGCCTCTGGCCGGTGCACGGCTGATGATCGACGAACCGCAGGGTCTGGCCCGGTGTAGAAGCTGCGACGACGAATTCGAAGTGGCTGACCTGATCCTGCTGTGTCCCTGCGGAAGTGCGGACGTCGAAGTCCTTAGCGGCCGCGAACTCATGCTGACGTCGGTGGAGGTGGCTTAGCAAGTGTGTACAACATGCGGATGCGGGGACGAGTCGAACATCAGGGTTTCCACCCTGCAGGAACCCTCCGCACTGCCGCATGAGCATCCCCACGAGCACCCGCACGAGGACGGTCATCCCCACGAGCACCCGCACGCGGACGGTCATCCCCACGACCACGACCATCCGCACGCGCACCATCCGGAAACCATCCCGCTGGAGCAGAACCTGCTCGCGAAGAATGAGCTGCTCGCGGCGAGGAACCGGGGCTGGCTGGAAGGCCGGGGAATCCGGGCGCTGAACGTGATGAGCTCCCCCGGCGCGGGCAAGACCACCCTACTGGTCCGCACCCTCGCGGACCTGGGCGAGCGGCTGCAGGCCGGCGTCGTCGAAGGCGACCAGGAGACGTCCCTGGACGCGGACCGCATCCGTGCAGTGGGACGGCCCGTCGTCCAGATCAACACCGGAGCCGGCTGCCATCTGGACGCCGACATGCTCAGGCGTGGGCTGGACGCCCTGGATCCGGGGACCGGGTCCACGGTGTTTATCGAAAATGTCGGCAACCTGGTCTGCCCCGCGCTGTTTGACCTTGGCGAGGCAGCCAAAGTAGTAGTCGTTTCCGTGACGGAAGGTGATGACAAGCCACAGAAATACCCGCACATGTTCAGGGCAGCCGATCTGGTGATCATCAACAAGTCGGATCTGCTCCCCTACGTTGATTTCGACGTCGACGGGTTCCGGCGCAGGGCCCGGCAGATCAATCCGCGCACCGATTTCCTGGTCCTTTCGGCCACCACCGGCGATGGCCTCGCCGGCTGGTACGACTGGCTCGACGGAACCAGTTCCCGGTCATCCACTTTGACCGGATCTTTGACGGACACACTGAGCCCGTAAGGGCCTCCGAAAGAGGCAACGATGCCTACTGAAACTTCCCTGAAGGCCGAAGAAACCCTTATCCATGTGCTGTGGATCAACGCCGGGCTCAGCTGCGACGGCGATTCTGTGGCCCTGACCGCGGCCACCCAGCCCAGCGTCGAGGAGATCGCCCTCGGCGCCTTGCCGGGCCTGCCGCGGATTGCCATGCATTGGCCCCTGATCGACTTCGAGTGCGGCCCGCAGGAAGGGGCCGACGACTTCCTGGAGTGGTTCCGCAAGGCGGACCGCGGCGAACTGGAACCGTTTGTCCTGGTGGTGGAGGGATCCATCCCCAACGAAAAGCTGCACGACCCCGGCGGCTACTGGTGCGGGTTCGGGAACGACCTCGAGACCGGCCAGCCGATCACCACCAGCGAATGGCTGGACCGTCTGGCCCCCAAGGCCACCGCCATCCTCGCGGCGGGGACCTGCGCCACCTACGGCGGCATCCACGCGATGGCGGGAAACCCCACCGGGGCCATGGGGGTGCCGGATTACCTTGGCTACAACTGGAAGTCCAAGGCGGGAATCCCCATTGTGTGTGTCCCGGGGTGCCCCATCCAGCCGGACAACCTCTCCGAAACGATGACCTACCTGCTCTATCAGGCCACCGGCCAGGCTCCGATGATTCCGCTGGACGACGCGCTCCGGCCCACCTGGCTTTTCGGCAAGACCGTCCACGAGGGCTGCGACCGGGCCGGGTACTACGAACAAGGTGACTTCGCCACCGAGTACGGCTCCCCCAAGTGCATCGTCAAACTCGGCTGCTGGGGCCCGGTGGTCAAGTGCAACGTGCCCAAGCGCGGCTGGATGAACGGCGTCGGGGGCTGCCCGAACGTCGGCGGCATCTGCATCGGCTGCACCATGCCGGGGTTCCCGGACAAGTTCATGCCCTTCATGGATGAGCCGCCCGGCGGCAAGCTTTCAACCAACGCCATCCGCCCGTACGGCTCGGCCATCAGGGCGTTGCGTGGAATCACCACCCACACTCTGGACCAGGAGCCCAAGTGGCGCCGGCCCGGCACTGAGCTCCTTACCGGCGCCAAGCGCACCTGGTAACACCCACTTCCAGACAGGTGAAGCACATGACCTCAACGATTCCAATGCCTTCCGGAAGCGGAACAGGTGACAACAATCTGGTGGAGATGGCGTGGGACCCCATTACCAGGATCGTCGGCAGCCTCGGCATCTACACCAAGATCGACTTCGCGAACAAGCAGGTAGTGGAGTGCAAGAGCACCTCCTCGATCTTCCGCGGATACTCCATCTTCATGAAGGGCAAGGACCCGCGGGACGCGCACTTCATCACCAGCCGTATCTGCGGTATCTGCGGGGACAACCACGCCACGTGCTCCTGCTACGCCCAGAACATGGCCTACGGCGTCAAGCCGCCGGCTCTGGGCGAATGGATCGTGAACCTGGGCGAAGCTGCCGAGTACATGTTCGATCACAACATTTTCCAGGAAAACCTCGTCGGCGTGGACTACTGCGAAAGGATGGTCTCGGAAACCAACCCCGGAGTGCTGGCCAAGGCGGAGAACACCCGCGCCCCGCACGAGGGCGACCACGGCTACCGGACCATCGCTGACATCATGCGCTCGCTCAACCCGTTCACCGGGGAGTTCTACCGGGAGGCGCTGCAGGTCAGCCGACTCACCCGCGAGATGTTCTGTCTCATGGAAGGCCGCCACGTCCACCCGTCCACGCTCTATCCCGGCGGGGTGGGAACGGTTGCCACCATCCAGCTGATGACGGACTACATCACCCGGCTCATGCGGTACGTGGAGTTCATGAAGAAGGTGGTCCCCATGCACGACGACCTCTTCGACTTCTTCTACGAGGCCCTGCCCGGCTACGAACAGGTAGGGCTGCGCCGCACGCTCCTGGGCTGCTGGGGGTCCTTCCAGGACCCTGACTTCTGCAACTTCGAGTACAAGGACATGACCGAGTGGGGCCGGAAGATGTTCGTCACCCCCGGTGTTGTGGTGGACGGAAAGCTCGTCACCACTGACCTGGTGCGGATCAACCTGGGCATCCGGATCATGCTCGGCTCCTCCTACTACGAGGACTGGGAAGACCAGGAAATGTTTGTCACCCACGATCCGCTGGGCAATCCCGTGGACCGCCGTCATCCCTGGAACCAGCACACCAATCCCAAACCGCAGAAACGGGACCTGGCGGAGAAGTACAGCTGGGTGATGTCCCCGCGCTGGTTTGACGGCCAGGACAACCTGGCCCTGGATACCGGCGGTGGCCCGCTGGCCCGGCTCTGGTCGACGGCCTTGGCCGGCCTGGTGGACACCGGCTACATCAAGTCCACCGGCCGGAGCGTCCAGATCAACCTGCCCAAGACCGCGCTGAAGGGTCCTGTTTCCTTCGAGTGGAACATCCCGCAGTGGAGCAACACCCTGGAACGCAACCGGGCCCGCACCTACTTCCAGGCCTACGCCGCCGCCGCGGCGCTGCACTTCGCGGAGAAGGCACTCGAGGAGATCCGTGCGGGGCGCACCAAGACCTGGGAGACCTTCGAGGTTCCGGACGAAGCCATCAGCTGCGGCTTCACGGAGGCCGTGCGGGGTGTCCTGTCCCACCATATGGTGATCCGCGACGGGAAGATCGCCAACTACCATCCGTATCCGCCCACGCCGTGGAATGCCAGCCCCACGGATTCGGACGGCATCTCCGGTCCGTACGAGGACGCCGTCCAGGGACAGCCGATTTTCGAGGAGAACGATCGCGAGCACTTCAAGGGCATCGACATCATGCGCACCGTCCGCAGCTTCGACCCCTGCCTGCCCTGCGGGGTTCACATGTATCTGGGCAACGGCCAGACCCTGGAGAAGCTGCACTCCCCCACCCAGACCATGACCGGCGAATAACCGCCATGCCTGGCGAGGACCGGCCGCGGCAGGCCGGCGACCGGATCGAAAGTCTCCTCGACGCCCTCGGAGCCGGCGGGGCGGTGGCCCGCGGGCGCGCCGAGGAACTGGTGCGCCAGGTGACGGAATTGTACGGCTCCGGGCTGGCCCGGATCCTGGAAATCCTCGGCGACCGCGGACAACTGGACGGCGGAACGCTGGACGCGCTGACCGCCGACGAGCTGGTCTCCAGTCTGCTGGTGATCCACGGGCTGCACCCCCAGGACGTGGAAACGCGGGTGGCTGCCGCGCTGGACAGTGTCCGGCCCTACCTCGGTTCACACGGCGGCAACGTGGAGCTCCTGGACATCAGCCCGGCCGGCGTGGTGCGGCTGAAGCTGCTCGGCACCTGCCAGGGCTGCCCGTCGTCGTCGGTCACGCTCAAGTTCGCCGTCGAGGAGGCGATCGAGTCGGCGGCGCCGGAGGTCACGGCCATCGAGGTGGTGGAGGAGGAATCCCGTCCGGCCGTTCCGGCCCTGATCCCGGTGGACGCACTCCTGGTGCGGCTGAACCACCCGGCGGATGGCGCGGCAGGCCGCGGGCCGGGCGATACCGGCGGCTGGCAGGAGCACGCCGGCGGATCCTGGGAGCCCGTACCGGAGATTGCCGGGCTGGAGCCCGGCGACGTTGCCGGCTTCCTGGTGGGCGGGTACCCGGTGCTCGCCTGCCGGACCGGGCAGGACGTCTATGCCTACCGCGACTATTGCCCCCGGTGCACGGCCTCGATGGCCGGCGCCACACTCCAGCGTGCCCTCGCCGCACCCGTGGGCGGCGGCCTGCTGCGCTGCCCCACCTGCCGCGCCCATTTCGACGTACGGCAGGCCGGGAGCTGCCTCGAGGACCGGAACCTGCACCTGGATCCCTTGCCGCTCCTGGTCCGGGCCGGCGTGATGTCCGTTGCCGTGCCGGTGGTTTCGGGCCAGGACGCCTGAAGTGAACCCGGGACGCAGCACCGAAACCGGCCAGGCCCGCGGCCCCGGCGGGCTGCCGGTGGCCCTGTTGCGCCGGATCGCATCCAGCCCGCCCGCGCCGCCCGCCGGCGAGCGCTGCGAGATGTGCGGGGAACCCATCCCGGAGGAACATCAGCACGTGGTGGACCTGGAGAGCCACGCCATGATGTGCACGTGCCGGCCGTGCTACCTGCTCTTCACCGAAGCCACCGCCCATCTGCGCTACCGTTCAGTGCCCGACAGATACTTCTCCTTTCCGGACTTCGAACTGGGCCCGGGCCAGTGGGACGAGCTGGAAATTCCGGTGGGCTTGGCCTTCTTCTTCCGCAGTTCCAAACTGGACCGGACCGTCGCCTTCTACCCCGGCCCCGCCGGCGCCACCGAATCCGAGCTTCCGCTGGGCGCCTGGGGCGCGGTGCTGGCACAAAACCCCGCGCTGGCACTGGCGGCACCGGACACGGAGGCGCTGCTGATCCGCGGTCCCGGACCGGACCGTTCCCGCGCCGACTGCCACCTCGTCCCCGTGGACGCCTGCTACGAACTCGTGGGGCAGCTTCGCCGCCTCTGGCGCGGGTTCGACGGCGGACAGGAGGCCCGCGGGCAACTCGCCGCCTTTTTCGCGCGGCTGGAGCGCCGCAGCCGGCCCGTACCGGAGGACAAGAGCGAGTCCCTGGCCGGAGGAACCCCATGACCGAACTGACCTTCGCCGTCGTCGACATCCAGCCCGAGCCCTACGCCGCGGCCCCGCAGCTGACCGCCCGGCTCCGGCTGACCGAGTCCACCGGAGCCACCATCCACGCCATCGCGTTGCGCTGCCAGGTGCGGATCCTGCCGCAGCGCCGGGGATATTCGGACGAGGAGGAACGCGGACTCCTGGACCTCTTCGGCGGGCGCGGCCGCTGGCCCAACACGCTCAAATCGTTCCTCTGGCTGCAGTGCAGCACCATGGTGCAAGGCTTCACGGGCAGCACCGAAGCGGACCTGCCCCTGCCGTGCACCTTCGACTTCGACGTCGCCGCGTCCAAGTACCTGCACGCCCTCCGGGACGGCGAAATCCCGCTGGAGCTGCTGTTCTCCGGCACCGTCTTCACGAAGGGCCAGACGGGATTCGGGGTGGAGCAGGTTCCGTGGGACCTCGAGGCGTCCTACCGGCTCCCGGTAGCGGCCTGGCACCGGCTGATGGACCAGTATTTCCCCAATGCGGGCTGGATCCGCCTGGACCGGGATGCGTTGGCCGCCCTGTCCGAGTACAAGTCGGCGCGCGGCCTGACGTCGTGGGAGGCCACGGTCGAGTCCCTGCTGGCCGCTGCCGCGACGGGCGTGGGCGGAGAGCGGCTCCCATGAACATGAGCCTGAGCCTGGCCAGGGCGGTCGCGGATGCCGTCCTGTACGAGGGCTACCTGCTGTACCCCTACCGCGCCTCCGCACAGAAGAACCAGGCCCGCTGGCAGTTTGGAATCCTGGGGCCGCCCGGGGCCGCGGAGGCCGGGGCCGGGGAGGAAGCGGGAATGTTCGCCGACTGTCTGCTGAGCCCCGGACCGCAGGCGGAGCTGGAAATCCACCTGCGCTTCCTGCAGTTGCAGACCCGCACCGCGGAAAAAGCGGACGACGGCGGCGGCTTCCGCCCGGTGGCGGAACTCGCCATCGGCGCCTCCCGCTGGCTGAGCTGGGACGAGGCGACTGCACGGGAAATCACCCTGGGGCCGTTTCCGGTGGCCCAACTGGCCGCCCGGAAAGCCCTGCGGCTGCCGGTGGACGTCCCGGCGGGCGAGGAGGTGGAGGAACTCTGCGACAGCACCGGCCGGACGGCAGGCAGACTGGTGCGCCGCCGCCACGCGCTCCGCGGCGAAATCAGGCTGGACACCACTGACCTCCCGCGCGGGCTCCAGCGGTTACGGGTTTCCGTGGCCAACAAGGCGGAGCCCCTTGCGGAACCGGGGAACCGGCAGGACGCGATCGCCGGGTCCTTCATCGGCGCGCACGTGCTCCTGAGCCTGCGGGACGCGGATTTCCTCTCCCTGCTGGACCCGCCGGGCTGGGCCCAGGACGCCGCCGCGGACTGCGTCCAGCACCGCTGCTGGCCGGTCCTCGCCGGTCCCGAAGGACAGACGGACGTGCTGCTGGTCTCGCCGATCATTCTCTACGACCACCCCGCGGTGGCCCCGGAAAGCCCGGTGGCGCTCTATGACTCCACCGAAATTGACGAGATCCTCACCCTGCGGGTGCTGACCTTGACCGAGGAGGAAAAATCCGAGGCCCGCGCCACCGATCCCCGAGCGGCCGCGATCATCGACCACTGCGAAGCCATGTCGCCGGAGGAGCTCCAGCAGCTGCACGGGATCCTGCGCAGTCCCCACGCCGTAGAATTCCAGGACTCCCGCGGAAGCCTCGCCGGCACCGAAGAAGAACCGCCCGCCTGGTGGACGCCGGAATCGGAAGCCCTCGTCCAGCCGCACATGGACGCCGTTCTGATCAATGGCGTTCCGGTGTCGCGCGGCAGCCGGGTCAGGGTCAACCCGAGCCGTCGCGCTGATGCGCAGGACCTCTTCTTCGCAGGGCAGACCGGGCGGGTCACCAGCGTACATTTCGACGTCGACGGCAGCACCCACGTGGGCCTGGTACTCGAAAAGGACCCTGCCGCGGACCTCCACGAAGGCTACGGCCGGTCCTTCTACTATGCGCCTGAAGAACTTGAACCGCTCGAGGATAGGGAGGGAAACCCGCTATGAAAACTGTAGGAATAGCCACGGTGGGCCTGCTGGTGGCGCTGGCGCTGGGTGCCGCGTATGTGGGGATCCGTTCGGTCCCCGACATCCAGCGCTACCTGAAAGTGCGGCGGATGTGACGCCAGGACTCCAGCCCGGCAACACCGCCACCGGGACTGCGCAAGGCGACTCCCGCATCCTCGTGGCAGGAGTGGGGAACATGTTCCTGCGCGACGACGGGTTCGGTCCGGAGGTCGCCCGCCGGCTGGCCGCGGAAACTCACCGGGCGGCACCCGGCGTGCTGGCCGTGGACTACGGAATCCGCGGCATGCATCTGGCCTACGATCTGCTGGCCGGGGTGGACGTCCTTGTGCTGGTGGACACCGTGCCCCCGGATGCGGCCGCGTCCGCGGCTGCGTCCGCGGAGGGGGGCACAGAGGGGGGCACAGCCCCGGGCGCCGCCCCGGGCTGCATCCGGGTGCTGCAGGTGCGCCGGGAGGACCTGGACGGCGCCGCGCCCCTGGATCCCCACGGCATGGATCCGGTTGCGGTGCTGGGGCGCCTTCGTACGCTGGGCGGTGAGCTGCCCCTGACCTATGTGGTGGGCTGCGTCCCCGCGGACGTGACCGAAGGAATCGGCCTCACCGGCCCGGTGGCGGCGGCCGTACCGCGGGCGGTGGCCGCCGTCGAAGAACTGATCGCGCAACACACGCCTGTTTAGGACCAAATCCGGTTAAGAGCCAAGTCCAGCGCAAAGCAAGGGAGTGCCCACCATGTGCCTTGGAATACCAGGCCAGGTCGTCGAGCTGCTCGAGGGCTACGGCAACCAGCTCGCCCTCGTCGACGTGGCCGGCGTGCGGCGTAAGATCAACATCGGCCTGCTGGACGAGGGGCCGCTGGAGCCGGGAACGTGGGTCCTCATCCATATGGGTTTCGCCTTGGAACGGGTGGATTCCGAGGGCGCGGAACGGGCCATGGGCGGACTGGAGCTGATGGGCCGTCCCAGGGACGCCGACGGCGACGCCGGCTAGCACCAGCAGCCGACGGGCAATCAGCACAATCAGCGTAATCAGCGCGACCAGCCCAATCAGCGCAATCAGCGCAATCAGCGCAATCAGCGCAATCAGACCGAGGAGAACATCATGTCACCGACGAATCCGTCCGATGCCCAGGACCCCGCGGAGGGAACCGCCCCCGGCACAGCGCGCGCCTTCGGCAGCGAGCCGCCGCTCAAGGAGCCTGCACAGCCCGGGCCCGACGACACCCCCGAAGATGCGGCGATGGCGCCAGAAGGCGTCGGCGAGAGCACCACGCGGCGCGGTGAGGACATCGTCAAGCAGGAAGGACAGGAGCCCGGGCGGGAGGAAGCCGGAGCGGACGATTCCGCGGCCGGCCGGCCCGCCGGGGGATCGTCAGCCCGCCACTCCACCGGTGTGAACCCTCCGGCGGACCCGGACAGCGCCGCGGCGCAGTCGCAGTGACGTCCGCGGCCGGGGCGTCCCGGCGGCGGCGGTGCGGCGACGTTCCGGCCATCCGCGGTCCGCGCATTCGGCCTTCCCGGTGTCAGCCGGTCGGTGGAGTGGTGGTGTGCGTTTCCCTCTGTACGTCTGCTGGCCGGCTGATTCTTCGCTTGCCTACGCCGGGTGTTCCGAGGCCGACAGGTGCTCTTCGATGGCGTCAGCGGCTGCTGCCGGTCCGCCGGCTCCGCGGATGCGTTGGCTCATCGTTGCCAGGTTCCGCCGGATTTCCTGGTCGTCACTGACTTCGGTGATGAACGCGCGGATAAGTGCGGGCGTGAGCGATTCTGCGGGAAGGCGTCGTCCGAGTCCCAGGTCCTGGACGCGGCGTGCGTTTGCTTCCTGTTCCGGCTGAAGCGGAAAGGCCACCAAAGGGACCTCGAAGTAGAGCGCCTCCATGGTTGAGTTCATCCCCGTGCGCGAGAGAATTACATCGGCATGGCGCAGGACATCCAGCTGCGGGAAGAACGCGCGGACCTCAGCGTTGTCCGGTATATCGCCCAGTTCGGATACTTGGATGCGGTCGCCGATGGCGATGGACACCTGCCACGGGGTGGCGGCGAATGCTTCCAGGCACATCCGGAAAAAGTCCGGGCGGTCGTTCAAGGGTGTGGTGCCGAGCGAGATGAATACCAGCGGGCTGTCCTTCGTGCGGGGCTGCCAGGGCTCCTCGGTGGTTCGTTGGCCGAGGCTCGGTCCGACAAAGTGGAAGCTGGCGTCGAAGGTCTCTCCCGCGGGTTGGAATTCCTTGGGGATGAAGCAAATGTTCAACGACGCGGGCGGGCCTTCCATGAAGTTGAAATGGGCCAGTCCCTGTTCGGCAGCGAAATCACCGATGAGCCGGCGGACGTGTTTCCACGCTGCGAGCATTTCCGCCGGTGCACGGGCCGGCATCAGCTCCCGCATCGAGAAATGTTCGTTGGTGGCATAGGTCGGCTGCAGCGCAATGTCGGGCAGGGCAAGCTTCATGGCAGCCATCTTCCCTGCCAGGGTCATGGCGTCGTAGCATACTGCGTCCGGCGGGTCCGTGGTTAGCCGGGCCATCAGGGCGGGGAATTCGTCTCTCGCCCTCTCAAGCAGCCGCTCTAGCAGACCGGACATCATCCCTGATCCGAGTCCCGCCAGCATCCCCGTCCGTGGGGAGGCCGCGGGGCCGTCTTCAGCTGACGTGTTGACCCGGGGAAACTGCGCGGCCAGGTCCTCCCCGCTCTCAAAGAAGACGGCGCCGGTGGACTCAACAGCCTCCGCGTACTTCGCCGCGGTTGCGTACGTGACACGGTGGCCCCGCCGGACAAGCTCGGCTACGACCGGCAAGGTCGGATTCACATGGCCCGCGGCCGGCAGACAAATAGAAGCGAAATGCATGACGCTGTTCCTCCAGATCGCACGGTGAGGGTGGGCTATTTGATGGGGCGGCATTGCAGGCTGGAGAACCCGCGGCTTGTCACCGATCAGCCACCCTACCGGCCGAGCCCGTCCCTACGCGGACCCTCACACCTCCAGGTCGACATCGACGGCGTCGCCGGGGCAGCCAAGACGGTCCGCTCCAACGGGGACATCTGGCTAGTGTTCAAGCGCTATCGCGGCGCCCCGGTGTTCGACGCCGTTGTTGGCGATCCGCAGGTGCCGCGCCGTAAAGTGCTTCAGCCGCTCCAGCTGACGCGGGGACAGCCGGTCACAGACCCAGTCCCAGTGGAGCGACACCATGTCCCCGACTGCCAGCCCGGCCACGAACCCGGTGCCGTTCACCGCGTGTTTCGCAGACTCCACCACGGGCTCCCCCACGCCCAGCGATGTTCCGTCCCAAACCAGCGGCCGGGACCGGACCACGGCGTCGTCGCCGGAGATCGCCAGCACCTCGCCCCAGCGGATCCGGCACCGGTCGAGCACGCTCAGGGCTGTGGCATGGCGGCGGTCGTCGTGGAGCAGGCCCAGCCAGGGGTAGATCTCGAAGACGTGGAAACTGTGGTGCGGAACCCCGCCGGCCAGGACGCCTTCCGCCAGGTGCGGGAATTGCCGTCCGGTGCGGGCCCGGAACCGGTCCTCCATGGAATTGCCGATGTTGGTTATTCCGACCGAGTCCAGGAGGCTGTTCCCCACCCAGTAGGCCTCCACGACGCGGAAATCGAGGGGATCGCTGATGCCGGTGGAGGCCGCGATCAGCTCCAGGTACGGCCACGCCCCGGCGAAGCCCTTTGCCAGTTCACGGAGACCTTGGTCTGTCACTCCGGACTGGCCGTAATGCAACAACGCATCACTGTCGGGCGGCCCGCAGCTGCCCCTCGAATTGGGCGGGTAGGCATAGCGGACAAACAACTGGGCACCGTCAAGAATCATGATCTGGCCACCTTCTGCGCAAGGTCCTCTGAACCTAGCACCGGCCCCGCACCCCGACAAGGGGGCCGGGACCGCGGTGCCCGTTGACAGCCTTTGCCAACGGGGCGATCCTGTGAAGAACCTACGCACAGGGAGTCAGGCCATGCGAGTCGACGATCTAAACCGCCGTACGGTGCTTCAGGCGTTAGTGGCGGGCGGATCCGCAGCCCTGCTCACCGGGTGCGGAGCATCCGGCCCTCCCCCAACAGCCTCTCCTGCCGTCAGCGGGACCGGGTCCGCGGCATCAGACCGCATCAGCATCACGGACCAGCGGGGCAAGACCGTCACCTTCGCCCAGCCGGTCACCAGGGTGGTGACCATTCCCATGCCGTCGGCCTCGCTGCTGGTCGCCGTCGACCGCAGTGCCGAACACCTGAGCGCGATGCATAACGCGTCCTGGGTCGCGATGCGTGACGGCATCATGGGAACCATGTTTCCGCGTGCGCTGGAACTTCCCCACGACATCGCCACGCAGGACTTCACCCCCAATGTGGAGAGCGTGCGTGCCCTGAACCCCGACGTCGTCATCCAGTGGTCTGACGCCCAGCTGATCGAGCCGCTCGAGAACGCCGGGCTGACGGTGATCGGCCTTACAAACAACGGCAAGCAGGAGGACGTGGACGCCTGGGTGACGATGTTCGCCGCCATGCTGGGCAAACCTGAGCGGGCCATCGAGATCAAGGCCCGCAGCGACCATGAGCTCGATGACATCAAATCAGTGGCGGCTGGCCGCGGGTCCGCGGGTCCCAGCATCCTCTACTTCAACCGGTTCACCGGCGGGCTCAAAGCCGCGGCAACCAATACTTACAACGACTTCTATATCAAACTTGTCGGCGGCACCAACCCCGCCACCGGCCAGGACCCGCTGCCCGGAACCGGCATGGTGGGACTGGACGTGGAGCAGGTGCTGAAGTGGGACCCCGAGGTCATCCTGCTGGGTAACTTCGACCAGGCCATGCCCCAGGACATCTACTCGGACCCGGTGTGGCAACGCATTGCCGCCGTCCGTGAGCGGCGCGTGTACAAGGTCCCGCTCGGAGGCTACCGCTGGGATCCCCCGGGCCAGGAATCACCGCTCATGTGGCATTGGCTCAGCGATATCGCCTTCCCCCAGGCGCGGTCCGGGCTGCGCGGCAAAGTCCGCGAGTACTTCCGGTTCCTCTACGATCACGAGGTCACCGAGGACGAGCTCAACCGGATCCTGTGGACTGCGGCCAACGCCGAGTCCGCCAACTATCAACAATTCAATGCTGCATGAGGCCAGCTCGGCACGGCTGAACAGCCGCGGCTCACGGACTGAGGGAAACGCCTCCCGGCGGGGACCGCGCGAACGGGGCAGCGGACCGGCGGTCCTCGGACCCATCGCCACGGCGGCTGGCGTCCTGATCGTCGTCGGACTGCTCTCCCTGGCCCTGGGTCGGTTCAGTGTGCCGCCCTGGCACGTTGTCCAGATCCTCGCCGCCCAACTGGCGCCCTTTCCGCTCGAGGCCAGCCAGACCGAACAGAGCGTGGTCCTGCTCGTGCGGCTGCCGAGGGTCCTGCTCGCGCTGCTGGTGGGCGGCGGACTGGCGATCGGCGGCGCGGCCCTGCAGGCGATCTTCCGCAACCCGCTGGTCAGCCCCGAGATCATCGGCGTCTCCGCCGGCGCATCCTTCGGCGGCGCCGTCGCCCTGCTGCTCGGGCTGGGTCCCGTCCTGCTGGTCGCGGGTTCCTTCGTCTTTGGCCTGGTGGCCCTCGGGACCCTTCTCCTGATCACGGCCGGCCGCGGGGGCGCGCCGATGCTGATGATTGTGCTCGGCGGTGTGGTCACGGGTTCGTTCTTCTCAGCCCTGGTGGCCCTGGTCACGTACATCGCGGACCCGAATACCACCCTGCCGGCGATCGTTTTTTGGCTGCTCGGCAGCGTGGCCACCGCAACGTTCGCAAAGGTCGCGGTCGCGCTGGTCCCTGTGCTGGGCGGAGCCGCGGTGCTGGTGGCGTTGCGCTGGCGCATCAACGTGCTGTCCCTGGGGGACGAGGACGCCGCGGCACTGGGCGTCGCACCCCGTCCGCTGCGCTGGGTGGTGCTGATTGCGGTGGCACTGATTGTGGCCGGCGCGGTCGCGGTCAGCGGCGCGGTCAGCTGGGTGGGCCTGGTGGTGCCGCACCTGGCGCGGATGTGGGTGGGCCCGGACCACCGCGTGCTCCTGCCGGTGTCCTTCCTCCTCGGCGGGGCCTACATAGTCCTGGTGGACACGGTGGCCCGCACCGCGACCGCCGGGGAGATACCCTTGGGCGTCCTCACAGCCCTTATTGGTGCCCCGGTTTTCTTCCTGCTGCTGCGCCGGAACCGTGACAGGATCTGGGAAAGTGCTTGAGCTGGACGGGGTGGGATTCGGCTATGCCCGGCAGCCGTGGGTCTTCCGGGACGTCAGCTTCCGGGTGCTTCCCGGCACAGCCACCGCAGTGCTGGGGCCCAACGGCAGCGGCAAGACCACACTGGTCCGCTGCGCTGCCGGGCTGCTGGATCCGGCGGAAGGAACGGTGCGCCGGGCGGATGGCGCGGGTTACGTGCCGCAGGCCCACGGCAGCGCGTTCGGTTACAGTGCCCTGGACATGGTCCTGATGGGGAGAGCGCGGCAGGTGGGAATCTTCCGGACGCCGGGCGGCGCGGACCGGGCCGCTGCCCTGGAGGCGATGGAGAAGGTGGGCGTCGAAGGGCTGCGGAACCGCCGCTTCCCCACCCTGAGCGGCGGCGAGCAACAGCTGGTCCTGATAGCCCGGGCCGTCGCCACCGGCTGCCCGATGCTGGTGCTGGACGAGCCCGCCACGGGCCTCGATCTCAAGAACCAGGTGCGGGTCCTGTCGCTCCTGCGCGGACTGATGGCCGACGGCATGGCCCTGCTGCTGAGCACCCACCATCCGGACCACGCGCTGTACCTGGCCGATCGCGCCGTCCTGCTGGGCCTCGGCGGCGCACGGACCGGGCCCGCCGAGGAACTGCTCACGGACCCGGCGCTCACGGCCCTCTACGGTGTTCCGGTCAGGACGCTGCCCTATTCCGACGGCGGCACCACCCGCCGTACCATCGTGGTGCCCTACGGAGAGGTCCTCCCCGGGGATGTCCAGCACGGAGAAGTCCAGCACGGAGCATCCGGGAGTTAGCCGGTGTTGCGCAGGCCTGCCGCCACTCCGTTGACGGTGATCAGCATGGCCCGCTGGAGGCGTTCGTCGATCTCGGCACCGGACATGCCCTCCCCTGCGGCGGACCCTGTGGCTGACCCGGCGCGGATCCGGCGCAGGAGCTCCACCTGCAGGTAGCTGATCGGGTCCAGGTACTGGTCACGGATCTCGAGCGAACGTTTGAGGGTCGGCTGGGCATCGAGGATGACGTGCTCGCCGGTCAGGTTCTGGATCTCGGTGACGGTGAGCTCATACTCGGCCCGGATGGCGCGGAAGAGGTGGTGCAGCTCCGCCGGAACGAGGGTGGAGACGTAGTAGCCGGCGATGTCCATGTCCGTCTTGGCCAGCGTCATCTCCACGTTGGACAGCACCGAACGGAAGAAGTGCCAGCCCTCCATCATCTCGGCCAGCTGGGCCGGGTGGCCGGCCTCGCGGGCGGCCTTGAGGCCGGAGCCCACGCCGAACCAGCCCGGCACGATCTGCCGCGACTGCGTCCACCCGAACACCCAGGGGATCGCCCGCAGCCCCTCCAGACCGGCGCCGGAATCGGGCCGCTTGGACGGCCGCGAGCCGATGTTCAGGGAACCCAGCTGCTCCACCGGGGTGGAAGCCACGAAATAGGCGGGCAGGTCCGGATCATCGATCAGCGTCCGGTACCGCGCAAAGGCGGCGTCCGAGATGGTCTCCATGACATCCCCGTAGCGTTCGCGCTGGTCTTCGGAGGTGCGCGGGGTGCGGTGCAGCGCGGAGCCCTGCATGACCGCCGCCAGCGAGAGTTCCAGGTTCTCCCGGGCCAGCTCGGGCAGCGAGTACTTGTCCGAGATGACCTCGCCCTGCTCGGTGAACTTGATTTCGCCTTCCAGCACGCCGTTGGGCTGGGCCATGATGGCGTCGTAGGTCGGGCCGCCGCCGCGGCCCACGGATCCGCCGCGGCCGTGGAAGAGGCGCACCCGGACGCCGTGCTTGGCCGCGACATCCCGGAGGTTGCGCTGGGTCTTGTGGATTTCCCACTGGCTGGTCATCACGCCGGATTCCTTGTTGGAGTCCGAGTAGCCCAGCATGATTTCCTGCACGTCGCCGCGCAGCCGGACCAGCTCCCGGTAGGACGAATCCGAGAGCAGCCGGTCCACGATCTCGGCCGAGGCGCGAAGCTCCTCCACCGTCTCCAGCAGCGGCGCGAAGCCGATCCTGGCATACGGCGCCTCGCCGAAGAGATTCACCAGTCCGGCCTCGCGGGCCAGCACGGCCGCGGCCAGGACGTCGTCCGCGCCGCGGGTCATGGAGACGATGTACGTCTCGATCACGTCAGGGCCGTACGTGCGCAGGGCGCGGCGGATCTCACGGAAGACGTCGTAGGTGCCGTCCGCGACGCCGTCGAGCTTGATCGGATGGCCGGACAACGGGCGGCGGGAGGCCAGCTCCGAGCCGAGCACCTCCAGCCGCTCCGGGCGGCTGAGCTCGGCGTACCGGACGCCGGGGCCCCCGAGTCGGTCCATCAGCTGCCCGACGGCGTCGTGGTGGTGGTCGGCGTGTTCGCGGATGTCGAGGGTGGCCAGATGCAGGCCGAAGGAGGCGATGGCGCGGCGGACCCGGGCCAGGGCGCCGTCGGCTGCGAGCGCGGCGTGGTGGTTCCGCAGGGACCGCTCCAGCAGGCCCAGCTCGGCGAGGAGCTCCGCGGTGGCGGTGTAGTCGCGGCCCGGCTCGTGCGAAGAGCCCGCCGTCACGCGCCGGGCGGTGTTGAGGAGTTTGGCCTTGATGCAGGTGAGTTTGAGCCGGTAGGGCTCCTGGGCGTTGAGCTCGAGGACCCTGCGGTCCAGGCCCGGGAGGTTCTCGAGGTCGACGTCGATCGAGTCCAGCAGCTCCTGGTCCGCCCCGGCGAGCGCCGTCGAGTTGGACAGGATGGAGATGAGCCCGTCGATCAGGCCGATGCTGATCCGCACTGCATGCTGGTTCTGGATCTGCAGGATCTCGCGGGTGACGGCCGCGGTGACGTTGGGGTTGCCGTCCCGGTCCCCGCCGATCCAGGAGCCGAAGCGGATGGGCGCCTTCTCCGCTGGCAGTGTGACACCGTGCTCGCCGAGGAGCTCAGAGAGGTCGGAGAGCATTTCCGGCATGGCGTCGGTGAGGATGCCGGTGAGGTAGTAGATGGCGTTCCGGGCCTCGTCCACCGGGGTGGGCCGGACCTGGCGGAGCTCGTCGGTCTGCCACATCTGGTCGATCACTTCGGCGAGCTGGCGGTCCTGGCGGCGGCGCCCGGACGTGCCCTCCGCCGTGGCCTCGGCGAGGATGTCGGAGAGCTGGCGGACCTTGTCCAGGACGGAGCGGCGGGAGGCTTCGGTGGGGTGGGCGGTGAAGATCGGGCGGACGTCGAGTTCGTTCACCACCTCCTGCAGCACCGAGGCGCCGGCCTGGCCGGCGATGTCCGCGACGGCCTTGGCGAGCCAGCCGTCCTTTTCCTGGCGGGTGCGCAGCCCGCGGACCCGGTGCACCTGCTCGGCGGCGTTGGCCAGATGGAAATAGAACGCGAAGGCGCGGACCAGCTCGGTGGCCTGCTCCAGGGGCAGGGAGCCGAGCAGTTCGCGGACCTGGGCGACGACGTCGTACGAGCTCCACGGCCCGGTGGCATCGGCGCCGCCGCGGGCGGCTTCCTTGGATTCCTTGGTCAGCAGGCGGACCTGCTCCACCAGGGCCAGGAGTTCGGGACCGTGCTGGCGGACGAGGGATTCGCCGAGCAGGGTGGAGACCCGGCGCACGTCGGCGCGGAGTTCGGCGGCGAGATCGGTGCCGGAATTCATTGCAGTGTCAGCCATGGAAACTATCTTTCGAGGGTTCGACTTGGCTCGTACACTGCGCTGGATACTGTGAGCCCGGTTACTTCTTCCTAAGGGATGTTACCCGCAGCCCGCGCATGCCGGGAATCCGCCTCCCCCAAGTAGCTCGCAGTAGTTGTCGTTTTGGGGCGTGGGAACGACAACAACTGCCAGCCAGTTGGGCCGGCAGATGCCCTTAGCGGGCGACCTTGAAGTTGAAGTGCCCCGTGCCGAGAGAGCCCCAGACGCGGAGCCAGAGCGGCAGGAGCATTTCAGCGCCGCGGGCGGTGGTGATGTCGCCCAGGTCGATGATGTCCCGGTGGCCCAGGCCCGTGAGGAGTCCCTTCACAGTCTCCTTGGCCTCCGCGTCGTTTCCCGAGACGAACACGGAGTGGTCTCCGCCGGCCACGCCCACCGGATCCACCATCACGCTGGCGGTCATCGTATTCAGTGTTTTGACCACCCGCGCTTCCGGGAATGCCCGTTGGAGCTGCTCACCGAGGCTGTCGGTATTCACCGGAGCCAGGAAGGGCGGAAACCCTTGGGAGAAATCCAGCGGGTTCGCAATGTCGACGACCACCTTGCCGGCCAGGTTTGCGGCACCGGCTGCGGTCAGTGCCTCGAGGGAGCCGCCGCCATTGGTTGCGTTGACGATGATCTCACTGCCCGCCGCGGCATCGGCAAAGGTCGCGACTCCGATCTGGCCGTGCGTCTCGTGCCACTGGGCAAACGCCGGGCCGCCGGTGGCACCGGGTTCGGTCCGGGCCAGCGTCGCCTGCGGATCGCGGGTACCGATCACGACGTTGTGGCCGAGGGTGGACAGGGCGGCCGCGACGGTGGGTCCGACGGTGCCGGTTCCGAATACTGCGATCTTCATGATGTCCCCATTCGAGATGGATGCAGGTTCCTGGCGGGGTAGACGAGCCCGTCTACTATTTTGAGCGAGACGCTATCAGACAGCCCTGTCGGCGGCAAGGATGGACAGACTTGTCTGTGTACCATGGAGCCATGACCCCGCCCGCAGCCAAAACCGCGCAGGCTGTCCGCACTCCCGCCGGACACGCCCGGGACAAGATCCTGTCCACGGCTTTCCGGCTTTTCTACGCCCAGGGGCTTCGCGCGGCCGGCATCGATACGATCATTGCCGAATCCGGCGTCGCCAAGGCCACCTTCTACAAGTATTTTCCCGCGAAGGATGAGCTGATCCTTGCCTACCTGGAGAAGGTGGACGGCATCTGGACCGGACAGCTCCACGCCGCCGCCGACGCCGCCGGACCGGACCCCGCAGCCCGGCTCGTGGGACTGTTCGATGCGCTGGAAAGCGCCTGCCGTCGTGATGGCTACCGCGGCTGCGCCTTCATCAACGCCGCCGCCGAGTCCGCCTCCGGCACCCGGGTTCATGAGCGGACGGTGGCGCACAAACACCACATCCAGTCCTGGATCCACGGCATGGCTGAGGAGGCCGGCGCCCGCAATCCGGGCCAGCTCGCGCGCAGCCTCACCCTGTTGCTCGACGGCGGCCTGGCCAGCGGCGTCCTCGACGCCGACCCGGCAGCCGCCGCTGCTGCCCGCGCCAGCGCGGCCCAGCTCGTGGCGGCGGGCCTGAACAGCTCCCCGGAAACGCCCGACGTCGACCGCCCCCACTCCCCCAACTGAGTCGCAGTTGTTGCCGTTTTGAACCGCGAAAACGACAACAATTGCGATCTAGTTGGGATCACACTGACCGCATAGGAGGACCTTCTTGAGCACCGACCCAACCACCCCTGACCCGCAGCTTGCCCGCTGGCAGCGCTTTCGGAGCAGCCGCAACACCGCCCTCGCGAGCGACCACGGCTGGCTCACGCTGACTTCTTTCCAGTGGCTGGACGGCGAGCCCTCCGCCGTCGAACTCGTCCCGGGACTGTGGTCCACGGACGGCACGACGGCGTCCCTCACCGCTGCCGCGTCCGACGGACTGACGCTGGTGGCGGCCGGCGAACCCGTGGACGGAACCGTCAGTGCGACGCTTTCCGGTGAGGAGTCGCTGATGTGGGCCCAGTACGGCGGCGACGACGGCCACCGGGTGGTGGTGGAGCTGGCGATGCGGGCCGGCAAGTACGCCATCCGCACCCGGGATGCGGAGTCGCCCGTGTTCACCGAATTCGACGGCGTGCCCACCTTCGACTTCCGGCCGGACCTCGTGGTCGAGGCGAAATTCCGGCCGTACCCGGAACCTGTGGACGTCCCGATCGGCACCGCCAACCCGCTGGTCGACGGGGTGCACCGCTCGGTCGGCGAGCTGGTGTTCCGGCTACCGGGCAAGGCCCACGAGTTCCACCTGCAGGCCGAAGAAGAGAAGCTCGGAGCCCTCACGGTCACGTTCCACGACGAGACGAACGGGGAAAGTACCGACGAGTGGCGCAAAGTGTCGACTGCCCGGCCCCGCCCGGACAACACCGTGATCCTGGACTTCAACCGCGCCATCAACTACCCCAGCGCCTTCACCCCGTACGGCACGTGCCCCATGCCGGTAAAGAACAACAGCCTGGACTACCGGATCGAAGCCGGCGAGAAAGAGCCCGCAATCTTCTAGCCGCCCGGGGACGGGGCGGCTCGCCGTCCCGTTACACGATCGCGGAAACCCCGGTCACGGCGCGGCCCACGATCAGGGTGTTGATCTCGAACGAGCCCTCGTAGGTGTAGATCGCCTCGGCGTCGGAGAAGATCTTGGCCATCCGGTAGTCGGTGACGATCCCGTTGCCGCCCAGCAGGGACCGGCCCATCGCCACGGTTTCGCGCATCCTGGCGCTCACGTAGGACTTCGCCAGCGCCGCCTGCGGCATGTCCGCGGCGCCCTGCTCCTGCAGCTGGGCGATCCGGACCATCATGCCCATGCTGGCCACGGCGTTGCCGAGCATCGTCACGAGCTGCTGCTGCACGAGCTGGAACTTCGCAAGCGGCCGGCCGAACTGCTGGCGCTCGACGGCGTACTGCCGCGCGACGTCGAACGCGGCCAGCTGCTGCCCGACGCCCTGCCACGCGACCATGATCCTGGAGCCGCGGAGCAGCTCGTTCGTGTCCTCGAAGCTGTTGATGCCGGCGAACCGGTCCATCTCGGCCACCCGGACGTCCTCGAACACGATGTCCGCGTTCTGCACCGTCCGCAGCGCGATCTTGTTCTCAATCCTGCTCCGGGTCACGCCGGGCAGCGCCGCGTCCACGATGAAGCCGCGGATGCCGCCGTCGGCCTCGTCGCGGGCCCACACGAGCATGTAGTCGCAGAACGTCCCGTTGCCGATCCAGCGCTTGGCGCCGTTGAGCACCCAGCAGTCACCGCCGTCGGCCGCTCCCCCGGCCACCCGCCGGGCCCTGGTTTCCATCCCGCCGGCGACGTCCGAGCCGTGCTCCGGTTCGGTGAGCGCGAAGGCGCCCGTGGTCCGGAGGCTGGCGGCGTCCTCAAGCAGGCGGGCCTTCTGTTCCTCGGAGCCGAAGCCGTAGAGGGACTCCACGAAAAGGTCGTGGTGGACCAGGAAAAACGTCGCGAGGGAGGTGTCCACCCGGGTCATCTCGGCGATGACCAGCCCGGCGAACAGGTTGCTGTAGCCGTGCTGCGCCGGGGCACTGAGCTGGAGGGCGCCGAGCTTCGGCAGGATGTGGGCGGGGAATTCGGCGTTGTTCCACCAGTCCGTGGCGAACGGCGCCACCTCGCGGGCCAGGAACTCCCGCAGCTCCGCCAGTTTCGCCTGCTCCGCCGAGCTGAGCAGGGATTCGAAGTCGAAGAAGTCGGCGGTAGGCAGCCCGGCCGTGGACGGGGCCGCCCCACCGGACGAATCGCCGAGCCCGGTCTGCATCACTTGGGCCCCATCCGGATGGCGCCGTCGAGGCGGATGGTCTCGCCGTTGAGCATGGCGTTGTCCACAATGTGCGCGGCGAGGTTCGCGTACTCGGCGGGGCGGCCCAGCCGGGACGGGTGCGGCACCTGGTACCCCAGGGAGTCCTGGGCCTCCTGCGGCAGGCCGGCCATCATGGGGGTCTCGAAGATGCCCGGGGCTATCGTGACGACGCGGACCAGCGAGCGTGCCAGCTCACGGGCGATCGGCAGCGTCATGGCGGCCACGGCACCCTTGGAGGCGGCATACGCGGGCTGGCCGATCTGGCCGTCAAAGGCGGCCACTGAGGCGGTGTTGATGATGACGCCCCGTTCCGGCCCCCCGAGCCGGGTCACCGCCGGCTCGGTGCCAACCATCGCCGCCGCGGCCAGCCGGATGACGTTGAAGGTGCCCACGAGGTTGATCTGGATGACGCGATTGAAGGCCTCCAGCGGGAGCACGCCGTCGCGGCCCAGCACCTTGCCGGGGGTGGCGATTCCGGCACAGTTGACCACGATCCGCAGCGGTCCCAGCACGACGGCGGCGTCGACGGCGGCCTGCACCTGTTCCTCGCTGGTGACATCCGCGGGGACGAAGACTGCCTTGTGGGCGGGTCCCATGGGATCGCCGGCTTCCGGGGAGCCGGTTTCCGAGGAGCCGGTTTCCGAGGAGCCGACGCTCACCGTGTCCCCCGCATTCAGCTCGGCGGCGAACGCAGCCCCGGCCGAGCCCGGCAGGTCCACGAGCACCACCGAGGCACCGGCGTTGAACAGCCGCCTCGCGGTCGCCGCGCCCAGGCCCGAGGCCCCGCCGGTGACCAGCGCAACAGTACCTTTGATGTCCATGCATCCTCCTTGATGTGGAACCTGCCCCGGCCGCGGACTGCGGCACCCCCACCCGCGGCGATCCCGCGCGTCAATCACCCGCGGCAGGGGAAAATTAGTTAGTTCAGGTTAACTGAAATTCGCCCCGTCCGCACCTCCTGCGAAGATCCCGCCCCGGCAGCACCGCCGCCGCTAGGCTTGGTCCATGAGCCCAGCAGATGCCTCCGCCGCCCCCAACTGGTCCTTTCGCGCCGACGAAGCGGCCCGCTCGGTGACCAGGCTTTTCGGGCAGCGGCTCTTCTTCCTGCCGGGGACCCACATCGCCGCGATTGTGCGGCCGTCGGGCGGGCTGAAGAATCTCGCCCGGCCGTGGCACTACTGGTGGCAGGCGCACTACGTGGACGCCCTGGTGGACACCGGCCGCCGTGAACTGGGCAGCGCCGGCCAGCCCGGAGCACGGTTCGACGGCGAGAACCGGCCAAGCGCAGGCCAGCTCGCCTCCGAGCTGGTCACCGGCATCCGGCTGCGCAATTTCCTCACCTTCGTCAACAACTACTACGACGACATGGCCTGGCTGGCCCTGGCCACGCTGCGGCTGGAGAACCTGGCGGAGGACTTCCGCACATCCGGCGGTCGCCGGCGGAACGCCAAGGTCCTGAAGAGCCTCACCCTGGAGTTCGACTCCGCCTCCACCGACGACCTGGGCGGGGGCACATTCTGGAGCAAGAAACGGGATTTCAAGAACACCCCGGCCACGGCTCCGGTGGCCCTCTACTACGCCCGCACCGGCCAGGCGGCCAAGGCCCAGGCCCTGCTGGACTGGCTGGACGCCCGGCTTTTCGACCCGGAACAGGGCATGTACCGGGATGGCCTCCGGATCGCGCCCGGCGGCGAGGTGGTGCTGGAAGGGACCATCTACAGCTACAACCAGGGGCCGGTCCTCGGCGCGCTGCTGGAGCTCGGCGGCGAGGCGAACCTGGCGCGCGCGTCCGCCCTCGTGGCATCGGTGGCCCGCAGCCTCACCCTGCCAGCTCCCCTGTTGGCCCGCACTGCCACGGTCCTGCGCTGCGAGGGAGGCGGCGACGGAGGGCTCTTCGCCGGCATCCTGGCCCGCTACCTGGCGCTGGCTGCCCTCGATGAGCGGCTTCCGGACGGGACCCGCGCCGCGGCCGCCGTACTGGTGAATGACACCGCCGAGGCGTTCTGGGAAGGCCGGCGCATCATCTCGGCCCAGGAAGCCTTGGCACGCAAGGGCAGCCGGCTGGTGTTCTCGGCCCTGCCCGAACTGCCGGCGCGCCGCAGCTACCCGGCCGGCGCCGCCGTCGAACTCTCCACCCAGCTCCAGGCCTGGATGGTGCTGGAAGCCGCCGCGGCAATCGCCGGCAGGACCGGAGCCCCGGCCGCGGAAGAAGCGGCAGCAGGCGCACCAAGCAAGGAAGGCCAGGAAGGCAAGGAAGGGAATTAGGTCACACAATAGTTGCGTAATTCATGTGATCCTGATCACTTAAGCCGGTCTCGGCTTGGTTGCTTAGGGTTGGCTAACCTACAGTTTTCGTTAGTGAGCATGCCCTAAGTTCCCCGCTCACGGGGGCTGGGGCTCCCTGACGAATTCCTTGCAGAAAGTAGCCCCATGAAGATCCGCAACAACGCGCTGGCCGGCATTGCACTCGCTGCTACCGCCGCGCTCGGCCTGGCAGCCTGTGGCTCCGGTCCTTCCCCCTCCGGCAGCAGCAGCAGCGCCGCTGCCGACGGCAAAGGCGAAATCACGGTGTACAACGCCCAGCACGAATCCCTGACCAAGGAATGGGTGGACGCCTTCACGGCGGAAACCGGCGTCAAGGTCACGCTGCGCCAGGGCGACGACACGGAGATGTCCAACCAGATCATCCAGGAAGGCCAGGCCTCCCCGGCCGACGTGTTCCTGACCGAGAATTCCCCGGCCATGGCCCAGGTGGAAAACGCCGGGCTGTTCGCGGACGTGGACAAGGCCACCGTGGACCAGGTGCCGGCGGAGTTCCGTCCCTCCACCAACAAGTGGACCGGCATCGCTGCCCGCTCCACCGTGCTGGTCTATGACAAGGCCAAGCTCAGCGAGGACCAGCTGCCCAAGTCCATGCTGGATCTGGCCAAGCCGGAGTGGAAGGGCAAGTGGGCAGCGTCGCCCTCCGGCGCCGACTTCCAGGCGGTTGTCTCCGCCCTGCTGGAGCTCAAGGGCGAGGCCGCCACCGAGGAATGGCTCAAGGGCATGAAGGAGAACTACAAGTCCTACAAGGGGAACAGCACGGCGATGAAGGCCGTCAACGCCGGCGAAGTGGACGCCGCCCTGATCTACCACTACTACTACTACGGCGACCAGGCCAAGACGGGCGAGAACTCCAAGAACGTCACCCCGTACTACTTCAAGAACCAGGATCCGGGCGCGTTCGTCTCCGTGTCCGGCGGCGGGGTGCTGAAGTCCTCCAAGAACGCGGCGGCCGCCCAGGCCTTCCTGAAGTTCATTACCGGCAAGAAGGGCCAGGAAGTGCTGCAGAAAGGCACCTCCTTCGAGTACGCCATCGCTTCCGATGTTCCGGCCAACGAGAAGCTCGTGCCGCTGCAGGAACTGCAGGCCCCCGTCGTGGATCCGGCCAAGCTCAATTCCGCCAAGGTCACCGAAATGATGACCAAGGCAGGGCTGCTGTAGCCATAGTGGCATTCAAGCTGTTGGTGCCCGGCACGTCCGGGGACACGACGACGGCGGGCAGGGGCAAGCGCCCCCGCCCGCCCTTGGGCGTTCCTGTCGTAGCCCTCCTGGCGGTCCTGATCGCCCTGTTCTCGCTAGTCCCCCTGGGCTACGTCGTCGCCATGACCGCCGCCACGGGGTGGGACACCGCCGTCGCGCTGATTTTCCGGGCCCGGGTGGGCGAGCTGCTGCTGAACACGGTGCTGCTGGTGCTGATCACCGTGCCGCTGTGCCTCGTGCTCGGGGTGGGGGGCGCCTGGCTGGTGGAACGCACGCACTTGAAGGGCCGCAAATGGTGGGCCGTGCTGCTCGCCGCGCCGCTGGCCATCCCCGCCTTCGTCAACAGCTACGCCTGGGTCTCCGCGGTGCCCTCCCTCGGCGGGCTGTGGTCCGGCGTCCTGATCGCCACACTGTCCTACTTCCCGCTCGTGTACATCCCCGCCGCTGCGACACTCAGCAGGCTGGACCCCGCGATTGAGCAGTCCGCCGCGTCCCTGGGCCTCGGTGCGTGGCGTGCCTTCTTCCGCGTGGTGCTGCCGCAGCTGCGGATCGCCATGACCGGCGGGGCGCTGCTGGTGTCCCTGCACCTGCTGGCCGAATACGGCGCCTTCGCGATGATCCGCTTCGACACCTTCACCACCGCGATCATGGTCCAGTACCAGTCCACGTTCAACGGCACGGCCGGGAACATGCTCGCCAGCGTGCTGGTGTTTTTCTGCCTGATCCTGCTGGTGCTCGAGGTCCGCGGCCGCGGCAACGCCCGCTACGCCAGGGTCGGCTCGGGCGCCCAGGCCCGCGCGCTGCGCCTGCCCTTGCACGCCTACCAGATTCCCGCCCAGCTGTCCCTGCTTGCCCTCACCGCACTGGCCTTCGGGCTGCCGCTGACGTTCGTGCTGCGGTGGATCTTCGCCGGCGGTCCGGACATCTGGTCCGCGCATGAGTTCCTGCCGGCCCTGCTGCAGACGCTGGCGTTCGGCCTCGCCGGGGCGGTGGCCACCACTGTGGTGGCGTTCCCCATGGCCTACCTCGCGGTGCGCCATCCCAGCTGGTTCAGCAAGGCGCTGGAACTGTCCAACTACGTCACGAGCTCGATGCCGGGAATCGTGGTGGGCCTGGCCTTCGTGACGGTCAGCATCCGGCTGGTGCCGGGCATGTACCAGACCACGGGGCTCCTGATCGCCGCCTACGTGCTGCTGTTCGTGCCGCGCGCGCTGGTCAATATCCGCTCCGGGCTGTCCCAGGCGCCCAAGGAACTCGATGAGGCCGCGCAGTCGCTGGGGAAGCCTCCGCTGCTGTCCTTCCTGCGCGTGACTCTGCGCCTCACGGCCCCCGCCGCCGCCGGGGGCGCCGCGCTGGTGTTCCTCGGGATCGTCAACGAGCTGACCGCAACGCTGCTGCTGTCCCCGAATGGAACCCGCACGCTGGCCACCGAGTTCTGGAGCAAGAGCAGCGAAATCGACTACTCCGGCGCCGCGCCATATGCGCTGCTGATGATCCTGCTCTCGGCCCCGATGACCTATCTCCTCTTCCAGCAGTCCAAGAAAGTAGCGGGACAGTGACCGAATCCTCCTCCGTGCGCCATGCCCCCTCCCGGCTTCCGGAACCCCGGATCGCCGCCTCCGTGGCCCCCAGCACCAACAACCACCTGGAGATCGACGCGGTCACCAAGAACTTCGGTTCCCAGGCCGTCCTCAAGGGCGTCAACCTTTCGGTGGCAAAGGGCGGGACGACGGCGATCGTCGGGCCGTCCGGCTCCGGCAAGACCACGCTGCTGCGCCTCATCGCCGGCTTCGAGCACCCCGGCACCGGCACCATCTCGCTCAATGGCAGCAAGGTGGCCGGCGACGGCGCCTGGGTCCCCGCCCACAAGCGCCACGTCGGGTATGTGGCGCAGGACGGCGCCCTGTTCCCGCACCTGACGGTGGGGCAGAACATCTCCTTCGGCCTAGACGCCGCCAAGCTCCCCGGCGGCCACCGCGGCGTCAAGACCCGGGTGGCAGAACTGCTGGAAATGGTCTCCCTCGACGCGGCCATGGCCAAGCGCCGCCCGCACCAGCTCTCCGGCGGGCAGCAGCAGCGCGTCGCCCTGGCCCGGGCCCTGGCCCGCGAGCCCGAGCTCATGCTGCTGGACGAACCCTTCTCCGCCCTCGACGCCGGCTTGCGGGTCGCGACCCGCCGGACCGTAGGCAAGGTCCTGCACGACGCCGGTGTGACCACCATCCTCGTCACGCATGACCAGGCCGAGGCGCTGTCCTTCGCGGACCAGGTCGCGGTGATGCGCGGCGGGAGGCTGGCGCAGATCGGCAACCCCTTCGTCGTCTACACGCGCCCCGCGGACCGCGCCACTGCGGAATTCCTGGGCGACGCCGTCATCCTTGACGCCTGGATGGAGGGCTCGCTGGCCACCTGCTCGCTGGGCGGCATCCCGGTCCGGCGGCCCCCGGCGCAGGGCCGGGTCCAGCTGATGCTCCGCCCCGAACAGATCCGGATCGCCGAGGACGGGCCGATCCGCGGCGTCGTGGTAGACACCGACTACTTCGGCCCGGAAACCACCGTCCGGCTCAAGCTCGCCGTCCCGCCGGTCCTCGCCGAGGGCGCCGTGGCCGACCACCGGTACCCCGGCGGCGGCGAGATCATCACCATCCGGCACTGGAACGCCTCCATCGCCCGCCCCGGCGCCGAGCTGTGCCTGCGCGTGGTGGGCGAGGCAGTGGCCTTCCCGATGGACGACGCGGCGCACGAGTAAGCCTTACGGGCGGTGCGCGGCGCTTCCCGCCGACCGCCGGGTGGTCCTGGCCGAGCGCAGTCCGTCTGCAAGGATGACCATCCCGGTGACGGCCACCGCCAGTCCCAGCGAGGCGAGCACGTCCGTCAGCCAGTGGTAGCCGAGGTAGAGCCGGCTGACGGCCACCAGCACCGTGCCGGCGGCGGCCGCGGCGAAGGCGAGGAACGACGTCGGACGCCTCCCCCGGCCAGCCGCGAACAGGTAAGCGAGAACCAGGAGGAAGACCCCGGCGCCGAAGGTATGGCCCGAGGGGAAGGACAGCGCGTCGTCCGGGCCCAGCAGGAAGTCACCGGCAGCGGGCCGGGCGCGGTCCACCTGGTGCTTGATCAGGGTGGACAGGGCGAAGGTCGCCGCCATGGCACCGATCAGCAGGGCGGGCCGCCAGAGCTCCCGTTTCCAGGCGGCCCAGCCCAGGGCGAACGCGAACCCGATCACCGTCATCCAGAGCGGCGACGTCACCGTGGTCACGGCCGTCAGGACGGCAGTGGCCGCCGGGTTCCGGGACGCCACGAGTCCGTCATGCACCGGCGCGTCCCAGGCGGCGATCCCGCTGTTCGATTGAACTGCCGCCAACATTGCCCAGAAGATGGCGTCGCCGGCCACCAGCAGACCGGCGGCGCCGAAGAACAGGCGGCGCCGCGAGGGCACCGTGGAGACGCTGGGGGCGCGGGAGATGTCCGAGGCGCGCGGCAGTCGCGGGGCAGTAGGCATCGGCCAAGTCTGCCACTCCGACCTGCCCGTACCCCGGGCATCCGCTGGGAGTTCGCTTGGGACCGGCTGCCCGTCGGATGGGCCGGGCGGACGGCGTCAAGAGTGCGCCGGTGTAAGGAGTGCGGTGTCAGGAGTGCGCCGGTGTCAGGAGTCCGGTGTCACGAGTCCGCCGGACGTTTGGACTGCGGATACGGCGTCTCGTGGCGGGCCAGCATCGCCACGAACCCGGCGATCTTTTTCTCCCGCGTCGAGGCCTGCTTGACCGCGTTGGTCCGGTAGATCAGCGCGTAGCGGTTGACCGATGTGAGGACGTCGAACATGGCCTGGGCCCGGGGCTCGGCCGCAATGGCCGCGCCGAGATCCTCGGGCATTTCTGCCGTCGCGGCCCCGGAATAGGCGGCTTCCCACCGCCCGTCGGCCTTGGCGGCGTCGACGGCGGCGCGGCCCGCCGGAGCCAACCTGCCCGCGGCTTCGAGGCGTCCGATCCGGTCCACGTTCCCCGCGGACCATACGCTCCGCGGGCTCCGCCGGGTCATCCGCTGGAAGGAACTTTCCGCGTCGCGCCGCCGGCCCTGGCCGTCGATCCAGCCGAAGCACAGCGCTTCCTGCAGGGCCGCCTCGTAGTCCAGCTCCGTCACCGAGCCGCCCTTCTTGTGCAGCACCAGCCACACCCCCGGGCTGTCCGCGTGATGCGCCTGAAGCCATTCCCGCCATTCGGCGGCGTCCCGGACGAGCAGTTCCTCAAGTTCAAGAGCCATGGCACCATTTTCCACCAGGGCGACCGAATAGGTGCCTTTGGTGGCACCATGTCCCTAGGAGCCGAACCCGCCCACCCAGAGGAGCAACCGATGCTGCGTGTCCGCCCGATCCACTTCACCTCCCGCATGGATCAGTGGGAGCGGCTTCTCACCGCGCTGGGCATGGTCATGACCGTTGACGACGGCGACTGGCAGGAGTTCGACGCCGGTTCGGGCCGCCTGGCACTCCACCGCAGCGCGGGTGGCTCCGCCGATGACGGCACCACTGCCTTCGGCGTTGAAGTTGGCGACCTCACGGAGTTCGCCCGCCGCACCAATCAGGCGGGCGCAGAAACGGGAAACGCCCCGGCTGAACCCGTCCAAGCGGACCACGGGGAATCCTGCCGCATCACCGGCGAGGACGGCTTCAGCTTCCTGGCCGACAAGGCCGCCCACGGCGCCAACTGTGCGGACGCCGACCCTGCCCTCGCCGTCGTCGAAGTCTGGTTCACACCGGATGCTGCCGCCGCCGCTCAAACCTTACGGAACATGGGCGCCCGGCTGCGTCCGGCGCCGGACGACGACGAAACCGCGGATTTCACGGCGAAGAACGGCGGCGTGCTGATGGTACGGCCCGCCGGCGGCGCAGCCCGGTCCGGCCTGGGCTTTGAATACGCCGGCGACCTCTCCGCCCTGCGGGAACGCCTGGCGGCCGCGGGCCACCGGGTCAGCATGACGGAAGAGGCGTACGGACGGAGCCTGCACGTGGCCAACCCCGACGCGGCCGAGCTGCCGGACAACCCCAACGGGGCGACGCTCTGGATTTCGGCGATACCGGCAGGTGCCTGACTCGGGGTCAGTCCTCCAGCACGCCGTTGCAGAGCCGGTTGACCACCTCGGTGAGCATGCTCAGTCCGGCCACGATGTCCTCGTCCGTGGTGTATTCGTGCTCGTTGTGGGAGACCCCGTCCACGCTGGGCACGAACAGCATCACCGTCGGGACAAGGTCCTTCATGTTGGTCGAATCGTGCCCGGCCAGGGTCATGACCTGCTTGTTGGCCAGGCCCAGGTCCGCCGCCACCTTGGCTGCGAGTTCCACGCCCTCGGGCTGGTAGGGGGTCACGGGCCAGGAGTGGGCGTGGTTGCGCTCCACGGTGACGTTGGCCAGATGTTCGATCCCGGCGATCCGCTCGTGCAGCAGGGCGCCCGCCTCGGCAAGGACTGCTTTATCGGCGCTGCGCAGGTCCAGCAGCAGGCTCACCCGGGACGGCACCACGACGGGCGAGTTGGGGTAGACGTTCGGTTGCCCCACGGAGGTGTGCAGCACGCCGGGGAAGCTTGGGGACCACAACGGCGTGATCGTCCTGTCCCCGGAAGCGGCGGCCGATGTCCTGGGGCAGGCACTGGCCTCCGGCGCCGCCGAACCGGCGCCGCTGGCACAGATCGCGTCCGGCGTACCGCTGGAATCGGTGCTGGCGATCTGACGGACGGGCGGGGAACGGGTCAGGGATGGGGTAGAACTTAACCATGAACGTTCGCACTCCTGACCCGAACCCCGGCTGGCTCTCCGACGACGATCTGTTCGAGGCGCGCGGCCGGCTGCCCATGGTCTATGTCGAGGCCGTGCCGGTGCGGCTGGATCCGCTGGGGTTCGTGAACGAGGTCGGCACCCTGTTGCAGGCCGATGAGGACGGCACCATGGTCCGCTCCCTGGTCTCCGGGCGGGTGCTGTACCGCGAGACCATCCGGGCCGCACTGCTGCGCCATATGGAGAAGGACCTCGGCCCCCTGGCGTTCCCCCAGCTGCCCATCAGCCCGGTGCCGTTCACGGTGGCCGAATACTTCCCCGCCCCGTCCCAGACGGGGTTTACCGACGACCGCCAGCACGCCGTCTCGCTGGCGTACATCATCCCGGTCACCGGAGAATGCACCCCGCGGCAGGACGCCCTCGAGCTGACCTGGATGACCCCCCAGGAAGTCATGAGCTCGGACGTTCAGCTGGAATTCAGCGGCGGCCGCGGCGCGCTCATCCGCCAGGCGCTGGCCTTCGCGGGCGTCGGCAACTGACCGCTGCCGGGGCGCCGACGTTATAAGCCGCTGCGTCCCCGGGACTCCCGGAGGTTCCCCCGCGTCCCCGAGTTCACAGGTGCCCTTTGTAGACTGTTGGGCGGACCGTAAGAGAATTTAAGGACTCCAGATGACCCACCCCCCAGCCTCCCGGAACTACAGCGAACAGCAGGCTGGAACTCTGCAGACCGGCCACCACCTGCTCCTTCCCGACGGCGAACGCTCCGCCGAAATCCAGCGCGTCGACGTCGAAACCGACGATTTCGGCACCCCCGCGATGGTCCTGGCGACGCTCACCGGCGGCGGCATGCTGCGGATCGCAGCCGGCTCCGCGGTCAGGATCGTGGACGAGACCCCGGATGAGATGGAGGCCGGGGCCGGCCGCGGGGACGTCCAGGCGACCACGGCCGCGGACACCACCCCTGACACTGCCGGCAGCCCCGCAACGGCGCCCGCCGTCGTCGTCCCTCCCCTGCCTCCCGCACCGCCGGGAACGGGCGGGCCCGGTGAGGAGGACCTGGCACTGATCCCGTCCGCTGAAGGCACACCGGAGTCCGTAGTGGAAGCCGTGGCCGAGGCGTACCCGGACGCGGTGGGGGTGCTGCTGCTGACCGAGCGGCTGGCCAAGGGCATCAACACCAAGTCCGGCAGCTGCCTCAAGGACCTCAGCGATCTGGCGCAGGAGCTGTACATCATCCGCAAGGACGCCGAGCACGCCCTCGCCGTCGCCGACCTGCTCAACGTCCTGCCCTTCGACGGGAACCGTGGACGATGGGCATCGGTCGAGGCCGCACTGGCACTCTCCAGCTACATCTGCCGCCAGCTCGGGCAGGAGGAACGCGCCGCAGTCTACGAGAAGTTCCTCCGGACGCCGGACGGCATGGAAACGGACCCGTTCAAGGCCCGGATCAACGCCAAGGTGCGCCAGCGCTCGCTCAATGAACCGAACCTGTATGACAAGGAAATCTTCCGCGCCATCGACAACTCGAACCTGGATGCGGAACGGGAATGGCGGCTGCTGCGGCTGGAGTCGCTGCTCGTGCTGCGCGCCCACGGCGGCTCGGAAACCATCGGCGCCCCGGAACTGGAGCGCCGGATCGGCAACGAACTCGAATCCGTCCGCGCCTGACTTCCGTTTGCCCCTACCCCGTGGCGCCCCGGCGTTGTAGATTCGCCCCATGACGAACAATCTGAGCGTTGTGATCAACTCCGACGCGCAGCAGGTTTGGACAATGCTGCGCGAACCGTCCAAAGTGGCGGAGTGGCACGGCTGGCAAGCTGATGACCAGGCCGCCGAGATCACTGAAATCTACTTCAGTCCCAAGGTGATCGAGGGCGCGGACCACACCTCCCTCGTGGTGGACGGCGGGGACGTATTCACGCTGAAACCGGTCCCCACCGGCACGGAAGTCAGCGTCACAAGGGCCGCGATCGACCACAACTCCGAGTGGGCCGCCTGGGATGAGGACATCACCCAGGGCTGGTTGACTTTCCTTCAGCAACTCCGCTTTGCCCTGGAACGGCATCCCCACGGCAGACGCCGGACCTTTTTCTTCTCGGTGCCCGGCACCGAGGGCTCCGTCATCGACAAGCTGGGACTCAGCGGTTTGCCGGCCCCGGGCGAACCGTATTCGCTGACCCTGGCCACCGGCGAGGACATTTCCGGCAGGGTATGGTTCCGGAGCAACCACCAGGCGGGGCTGACCGTGCACCACTATGCCGAGCACGGCGAGGGCCTCGTGATCGTCGCGGACCAGCCGGCCATCCCCGAGGTCCGGCCCGACGGCGGCTCGCTGGTGATCGTCTCAAGCTACGACCTGAGTGGACACCAGCTGGAGGCCGTCCGCAACTACTGGGACAAATGGCGGGCTGGGAACTACCCCACCTCCGATCCGCTGCACTAAAGGTTGAAGGCATTCAGCTGGCACACTTGAACGGTGTCAGCCAAACCTGTCTCCGATCCTTTGTCCGTGCCTGCCCGGCAATCCGAGTTTTCCTTCCGCGTGGGCAAGCGCCTGAGCGAAAGCTGCGCGCCGTCGGGCGCCCAGCTGGCAGCGAACGGCGGGGGGTTTCTGGGCCGCACGGGCACCATCAGCACCCCGCACGGTGAAATCCAGACGCCCGCGTTCATCGCCGTCGGCACCAAGGCCACGGTGAAGTCAGTGTTGCCGGAGTCCATCGCCGAGCTCGGGGCGCAGGCCGTCCTGGCCAACGCCTACCACCTGTACCTGCAGCCGGGCGCGGACATCCTGGACGAGGCCGGCGGGCTGGGCGCCTTCATGAACTGGGCCGGCCCCACCTTCACGGATTCCGGCGGGTTCCAGGTGATGAGCCTGGGCTCGGGCTTCAAGAAGGTCATCGACATGAAAACTGCGCCAGTTGCGGATACCGCCCTCCCGGACGACGCCGTGGCCCCGGGCAAGGAGCGGCTGGCCCACGTGGACGAGGAGGGCGTGTGGTTCAAGAGCCACCTCAACGGGGACCGGCACCGTTTCAGCCCCGAGATCTCCATGAACGTCCAGCACCAGATCGGCGCGGACATCATGTTCGCCTTCGACGAGCTGACCACGCTGCAGAACTCCCGCGGCTACCAGGAGGAATCCCTGGAACGGACTCGCCGCTGGGCTATTCGATGCCTGGCTGAGCATTTCCGGCTCACCGCCGAGCGTGCGGGCAAGCCGTACCAGGCCCTGTTCGGGGTCATCCAGGGCGCCCAGTACGAGGACCTGCGCCGCAAGGCCTGCCGCGACCTCGGTGCCATGAACTTCGACGGATTCGGGATCGGCGGGGCGCTGGAGAAGGAGAACCTCGGCACAATCGTGCGCTGGTGCAACGAGGAGCTGCCGGAGAACAAGCCGCGGCACCTGCTCGGCATCTCCGAACCGGACGACATCTTCACGGCAATCGAAAACGGCGCGGACACGTTCGACTGCGTCTCCCCCACCCGGGTGGCCCGCAACTCGGCGTTCTACACCCCCACCGGGCGGTACAACCTCTCCGGCGCCAAGTACAAGCGCGACTTCGGCCCGCTGCAGGAAGGCTGCGACTGCTATGCCTGCCTGAACTACTCGCGGGCGTACATCCACCACCTGTTCAAGGCCAAGGAGATGGTCTCGGCGACGCTGATCTCGATCCACAACGAGCGCTTCGTGGTGAAGATGGTCGATGACGCCCGGCTGGCCATCGAATCCGGCAGCTTCTTCGAGTTCAAGGCCGAGACGCTGGCGAAGTACTACTCGTAGGGGCGTCCCGCCGTCGAAATCGCCGGGCCCGTGCCAGATCGCCGGGAGGTTCCGGCGAGCCCCGCAGCTTTCCGGCGACCTGGCGTTTTCCAGGCCGTCAGGCCGTCAGGCCCTCAGTTCGTCGGGTGCAGCGACGCCGAAAGGGCCGCGTCAGCGTCCCGCAGGACCTTGGCCGCCACCCGGAGGCCCTCGATCCGGCCCAGGGACACGTCCTCGTGCTCGATGTTGACGAGCATGTCCGGGTCCACCTCGTACAGGGCACGCAGGAACTCGGCCCAGTAGGCGGTGCCGTGCCCGCGCCCGAGCGCCACGAAGTCCCACGCGGAGTCCTTGGGCCATTCGTTGGCCCACTCGTCGCCCCCGAGGTTGGTGCGGTTCTCCTCCGGCGCCAGCCGGCGGAAGCTGTTGTCGAGGACACCGTAGAGCGCGGCGTTCCTGGTGTTGATGCGGACGTCCTTCGCGGCTGCCTGGAACACCAGCGGACCGAGTGCGCGGACCACCGCGACCGGATCCATCTGCTGCCAGAACAGGTGCGAGGCGTCGAGCTCGACGCCGACATGGGTCGCGCCGGTCAGCTCGATGAGCTTGTGGACGTCGGCGGTGTTAAACGCGATGTTCTGCGGGTGCAGCTCAAGGGCCACCTTCACGCCGTGGTCGGCGGCGAGGCGGTCGGTTTCCTTCCAGAAATCGGCCGCGACGCCCCACTGGTAGTCGAGCACGTCCAGGGCCGCCGAGTTCCAGGCGTTGACCACCCAGTTGACCGTGGTGGCCCCGGGCTCGCCGCCGGGCAGGCCGGACATGGTCACCACGCGGTCCTGTCCCAGCCGCTGCGCCAGCCGGATGGAGCGGCGGATGTCCTCGGCGTGCTTCTCGCCGATCTCACGCTTGGGGTGAAGCGGGTTGCCGTTGCAGTTCAGGCCCGCGATCGAGACGCCGGTGCCCTCGAAAATCGCGAGATAGTCGTCGCGGGCCGCATCGCTTTCGAGGATCTGGTCCATGGTGGGGACGTGGACGGCCGGCAGGAATCCGCCCGTGTTGATTTCGATGCCGGTGAGCCCCAGGTCGGCAATGACCTTAAGCGCCTCGGGAAGCGGCCGGTCGTGCAGGATTGCGTTGTAGACGCCGAGTTTCATAGCGTGATTTTCTTTCCGTTGTTGAGCGCGGATTCCGCGACGGCGCCGAGCAGCTCCATGTTGCGCACGCCGTCGTCGAACGTGGCGCAGCGGGGCAGGGAGGATTCCTCGCTGAGGCCGGCGACTTCCTCGAGGAACGCCCGGGACTGGTAGGCGAAAGCGTCGTTCTGGCCGAAGCCGACGCTTGGCGCGTCCATGGCCAGTCCGCCGGCGATGTAGGGGTGTCCGGGTCCGAGGATCACCTGGCGGTAGCCGTTCTCGTTGGCCGGGCCGTCGTTGAGGAACAGCTCGATCTCCGAGGGGCGGCGCTGGTCGAACCGGGCGGCGCCGTTCTCGCAGAAGACTTCGAAGATCAGGCTGTTGGCGTGGCCGGCCGCGACACGCGAGACCTCGAAGCCGCCGGCGCCGTTCTCGAATTCGGCAGAGAACACCGCGTAGTCGTCGTTCTCGACGGGCTCGAAGGTGTCGCTGACCGCGGCGTGGTCGTGGCCCATGACGGCCCCGAGCGGCAGCGGCCGCTTGTCGATGACGGTGCTGAGGCGCCCGCCGCTGATGGACTTGATGTCTCCGCAGAGGAATTCCGCGACGTACGTCAGGTGGCTTCCGACGTCGGCCAGCGCCCCGGAACCCGGGCTGCCCTTGTAGCGCCAGCTCATGGGGGCCGACGGGCTGAACCCGTAGTCGGTCCAGTAGCGGCCGCTGAAGTGCAGGACGTTGCCCAGGACGCCGGTGCGGATGAGGTCGCGGATGTAGGCGATGCCCGGCGTGCGGCGGAAAGTGAACCCGATGCGGGCGATCGAGCTCGCGTTGCGGGCCGCCTCCGCCATGGCGCGGGCGTCCTCGATTGAGTCGCTCAGCGGCTTTTCGCACAGCACGTGCTTGCCGGCGGCCAGCAGGCCCTCCACGACTTCGCGGTGGAGGGAGTTTGCGATCACGACGCTCACGACGTCGATGTCATCGGCCTCGGCGATCGCCTGCCACGAGGTGTCATTGCGCTCATAGCCAAAGCGCTTCGCGGCCAGGGAACCGAACTCGGCGTTCACATCGCCGATCGAGACCAGCCGGATGGGCGGAAGAACCGGGCTGTACAGCGCAGAGGCCGTCCGGTAAGCGGCGGCGTGCGCCTTTCCTGCCATACCTGCGCCGATTACGGCGACTCCCAGACTGTCAGCCATCGATTTCTCCTTTGAAATTCGGCCAGGCCAACGGCCCGGTCCTACAAAATTGGAGCGCTACAAAAACTGGCGCTGAACAAAAGCGTAGCCATGTGAATATGTCCTGTCAATGGTTGACCGGTTATCCTCTGATGAGACACGAAAGGCTCTGCAGATGACGCTGAACGGCTCCAGGACACGCCGCCCGACGATCTACGACGTCGCCAAGAGCGCCGGCGTCTCGCCGTCGCTGGTCTCGCTCGTGCTTCAAAACCCGTCAAAGGTCAGCGCGAAGCGCCGGGAGGCAGTCCGGGCAGCCATGGCAGAGCTGGGATACCGGCCCAGCCGTGCAGCGACGACGCTCGCCAGCAGCCAGACGAAAAGCATCGGCCTGGTCATTGACGACTTCCGGAATCTCTGGTTCGTGGACCTGCTCCGCGGCCTGGAATCCGCCCTCTCCCCGCACGGCTACCAGGTCACCCTCGCGGATTCCCGCCCGGGTGAGAACCGCATCACGGAAGCGACGGACGGCCTGCTGTCCATGCATGTGGAGGGCCTTGTCATCGCCGCCGAGCCCAGTGAGTCCATGATGGCCGGGACCTGGGTTCCCGCCGTCGTCGCGGGCTGGCGGGACGGGGTCCCTGCCGGGGCCGGCCTCATCACGAATGACGACGACGCGGGCGGCTGCATGGCCGCGGACCACCTGCTGGGGCTCGGCCACACCAGCATCGGACACCTTTCGGGCTCCGGAGGCGCCGCCTCCCACCGGCGCGAAGGCTTCCGAAACCGCATCCTGGAGGCCGGCGTCGAGGTCCGGATCGCCGGCGAGTCCCAGGGGACGTCCGAGGAGGACGGTTACGCGGCCGCCTGCTGGATTCTGGACCACCACGCCGATACAACAGCCCTCTTCGCGGCCAACGACGCCATGGCCCTGGGTGCACTCGGCGCGGCCAAGGCTCGCGGTCTGTCCGTCCCGACCGACCTCTCCGTGATCGGCTACGACAACTCCCAGCTGGCCAAGTCGCGGTACCTGGACCTCTCGTCCGTGGACAACCGCAGCGACATTGTCGGCGCCGATGTCGCAAACACCTTGCTGGCGCGGATCCAGGATCCCACCCTCGAGCCTGAGCGCAAGCTGATCGAACCGGCCCTCATCGTCCGCGGCACCACGGCCCGCAGGTCCGGCTGACCGAAACCGCCCTGGCCTGCGCCGAAATCGCCGGACGCGTGCCTGGTCGCCGTACGGTTTCGGCGACCTCGGCAGCTTTCCGGCGATCCCGCGTTTTCCACATAGCGACGGCGGAGCCTCCCGCATGCTCCCACGGCGGCGGAAGCTGGGTGCATGCCGCAAAACCGCTCGCTGGAGCTGCCGCCCACGGGCAACCTCTGGCGCACTGAACAACTGCTCGACCTCGGCTACGGCTCTCGGGCCATCCGCTCGCTCCTGGACTCCGGTACCTTGATCCGGCTGCGTCACGGCTGCTACCTCCGCGCCAGCCTCTGGAATGCCCAGTCCCCCGCCGTCCGCAGCAGGCAGCTCATCTACGCGCACGCCCATGGAACACGCACGACGTCGACCGGCAGCTTCCTCTACAGCCACACGTCCGCAGCGCGGCTGCATCGGCTCTATCTGTGGGACGTGGATGGCGCCATCCATCTCCTCCAGAAGGTGCGCCCGTCGAACGAGCGCCACGGCAAGGACGTCCGCTGCCACACACGTCCCTTCGCCGAACAGGACATCACCGTAGTGAACGGCCTTCGGACGACTTCTCTGGAGCGCACCACTGCCGACTGCGCCATGATGCTGCACTACAGGCAGGCGTTGATCCTCACAGACCATGCGCTTCGTCTGGGTGCGGACCCGGCAGTCCTGCAGACGATGGCGGATGCGCTGGATGGCCGCCGGGGGATCCGCACGTTCCGCCGCGTCCTCGCCACGGCCGATCCCCGGTCCGAATCTCCCGGCGAGACCCTGACCCGCGAGCTGATCCTGCGGCTTCGGATCAGGCGCCCCGAGCCGCAGCTGGAAGTATCAAGCCGCGCCGGGCGCCACAGGCTGGACTTTGCCTGGAAAGAGGAGAAGGTCGCCCTCGAGTTCGACGGTAAGACCAAGTACTTCGACTACAGGTCCACGGCGGAGGTGCTCTTCGAGGAACGGCGCCGGGAGAAGGCCCTGGTTGAAGAGGGGTGGCGGTTCGTCCGGATTGAGTGGAAGCACCTCTTCCGGGAGCAGGAATTCAAGAGCCGGCCGCTCCGTGCGTTAGCCGACCGCCCCGGACCCTGAGCCGCCAAGTCGTCGGAGTCGCCGGAAAGTCGCGGATTCGCCGTGACCATACGGCGACCCCCGCTGGTGACCGGCGAATTGGGCCGGGCGGGCGGGGCGGGCGGGGGGGCGGTGGGGGCGGGGCGGGGCGGCGTCGGAGTCGGCCGTGGGGGAAGCCGGCTACGCCCCGTAGCTCGGTTCGCGCTTCTTGATCCAGCCGATCGCGGCCGCGGTCACCGGGACGAAGAGGAACTCCACGAGGGTCTTGTACAGGAAGCCCACGACGACGTAGTTGACGAAGGTGCCGGCGTCGGTAATTCCGATCACGGATGCGGCGATGCTGCAGAAAATCAGGGTGTCCACGAACTCGCCGGCCACCGAGGATCCCATGAGCCGGGCCCACAGGGTCTTCTCGCCCGTGCGTGCCTTCAACCTCACGAGGATCCAGGAGTTGATGGTCTGGCCGGCCAGGAACGCCAGCAGCGAGGCGAGCACGATCTGCGGGACCGGGCCCAGCGCACCTTCCAGGGCGGCCTGCTTGGAGGCCCCGAACTCGTCGTCGAAGCCGGGCAGGGCAATGATGATCCAGTAGCAGAGCGATGCGAACACGGACAGCGCGAACGCCGTGACGATGGCCTTGCGCGCCACCCTGAAGCCGTAGACCTCGCTGATGACGTCGCCCAGGATGTAGGCCAGCGGGAAGAGGAAGAAGCCGCCGTCGGTGATGATCGGGCCGATCGCCACGCCCTTGGACGCCCCGATGTTGGACAGGATCAGCACCACGGCCATGAAGGCCAGCATGATGCCGAAGTACGGGGAGCCGATCGAGGCGAACTTTGGCGGCGCTGAAGCCGGGAATGTCTGGGCGGAGGTCATGGGGTTCCATTCATAGTGGTTCGCTCGGCGGCCAAGGCGCCGCCCTGGGAAGGACCACACTCGGCGGCCGGCTGTATTAGCACTGGTCGGCCCCCGCGAACAGACCGCCGGGAACCGCCCTCCATTCTCTCACTCGGAGGAACACCGGCGGCCCGGCGCATCACCGGCAGCAACACCCGGCCCTAACGACGACGGCGGGCCGCCGGCTCCCGGAACCAAAGTCCAGTAGCCGGCAACCCGCCGTCGTACGCTCCGCCGAACGGACCGCGGATCTAGCGGCGCGAGGCGTCGACGAGATCCTTGTCGTCGTCCTTGGGGCCAGTAACAGCCGTGCCCCCATCAACAGCAGCGGCCTCCCAGGCGTGGCCCTGTTCGTGGTCCAGGTGCGTGGACTTCTTGTTCTTCAGCGCGAAGATGTAGACCACCAGCGAGATAGCGATGGCCACGGTGACGTAGGTGAAGAACAGGTCCACCTGGCCGGCCTTCTGCAGCGCAGCGCCAATCAGCGGAACCGTGCCGCCGAAGAGCGAGTTGGCAATGGCGTAACCCAGGCCCACGCCGAGGGCGCGGATCGATGCCGGGAACAGTTCGGCCTTCACGAGCGCGTTGATGGAGGTGTAGCCGCCCACGATCAGCAGGCCACCCATCATGAGCAGGAACGCCGTGAACGGGTCCTTGGTCCCGGACAGGGCGGACAGCAGGGGCCAGGTGAACAGCACACCGGTGATGCCGAACCAGAGCAGGAGGGGCTTGCGCCCGACCTTGTCGGAGATGATGCCGTAGACCGGCTGGAGCAGCATGAAGATGAACAGCGCCCAGAAGTTGATCACCGAGGTGTCGGTCTTGGCGATGCCGGAGGTATCGTTCATGAACTTCAGGATGAAGTTGGTGTAGGTGTAGAACGCGACGGTGCCGCCGAGGGTGACGCCGATGCAGATCAGCAGCGGCTTCCAGTACTGGGTGAACAGCAGCTTCATGGTGCCCGGCTGGGCAACGCCGGCGACGGCGGGAATCTTGGCTGCCGCGACTTGCTCCGCGGACACTGTTTCTTCCATCGAGCGCCGCAGCCACAGGACCACGAGCGCGGCCACGCCGCCGATCGCGAACGGGATGCGCCAGCCCCATTCGGTCAGGGTGGATTTGTCCATGGTGTTCTGCAGGATGACGAGGACCAGCAGCGCCAGCATCTGGCCGCCGATCAGCGTGACGTACTGGAAGCTGGAGAAGAAGCCGCGGCGCTTGGAGGTGGCGGCCTCGGACATGTAGGTGGCGCTGGTGCCGTACTCGCCGCCGACGGAGAAGCCCTGGACCAGCCGCACAAAGATCAGCAGGATCAGCGCCCAGACGCCGATCTGCTGCGTCGTCGGCAGCAAGGCGATGGCGAACGAACCGGCGGACATCATCGTCACGCTGAGCGTCAGCGCGGCCTTGCGTCCCTTGCGGTCGGCGTAGCGGCCGAAGAACCAGGCGCCGACCGGCCGCATCAGGAACGACGTCGAGAAGACGGCCATAGCCTCGAGGCCCGCCTGGAGCTCGTCCTTGGAGTTGAAGAAGTGCGACTGGAAATATGCCGCGAAGACTGTGTAGACGTAGAGGTCGTACCACTCCACGAGGTTGCCGGCAGATCCCTTGAGGATGTTGCTGACGGCCTTGCGGGTCTGCGCTGCCTCAGTCTGGGGCATGGCTTGCTGGGTGCTCATCGCTGAACCTTCCTGGGCTGCGGCAGCACGGGTTCCAGGCCTACTTTCTTGCTGTCCATGGCAACATTGCCCATGGTTCCTCCTCGACGTTGACGGTCCCCCTCACACGCCGAGGGCCACATCCAAACTATGCGTGATCCACGGCACATCCAACGTGGGAGGGCATTTCCTAACACTTCCTTAGGTTTCGCCGGGAGAATGGGTAATCTCCAAATCGGGCAGATTGCAGGTGCCCACTCAGCGAAAAGGGACCAAGCCATGGAGTTGCTCATCGTCGAGGACGACGACGCCATGGCGTCTGCCCTCGCCGCCGCCGTCGTGACCGCGGGGCACAACGCCACCAGGGTTGCCCGCGGGGCTGACGCCCTGCTGGTCCACCGGAAGTTCGAGGTGATCCTGCTGGACCTGGGGCTGCCGGACATTGACGGCCTTGACGTACTGCGGAAGCTCCGCCAAGTCACACCCGTTCCGATCCTCATCCTCACCGCCCGCGACGACGAGCGCAGCGTGGTGCTTGGCCTGCGGTCCGGAGCGGACGACTACCTCGTCAAGCCGGTGAAACTCGTTGAGCTGCTTGCCCGCATCGAAGCCGTCACCAGGCGTGCAGGCCGTCACAGCGGCACGCGGCAGCGGAGCGTCGTGCTGGGGGAACTTGAGATCGACCTTGAGCGGCGGGTGGCGGCCCTCCGATCTCAGGTGCTGCCCTTGACGGCCACCGAGTTCGACCTGCTCTCGCTTTTGGCCAGTCATGCTGGTTCGGTGGTGACCCGCGAACAGATCCTGGACGCGCTGTGGGGGGATGCTTTCATCGCCTCCTCCCGGGCCCTTGACGTGCACCTGACGGGGCTGCGGGCAAAGCTCCAATTGCCAGGCTTCATCATCAACGTCCGCGGTGTCGGCTACCGGATCGAGGCGGACCCGGCGTGAAACTCCGTGTTCTCGGCATCCTGAGTGTGCTGGCCGTTCTCATGGTCATCATCGTCTCCAACGCCATCCTGACGTCCGCCGGCCGGGAACTGACCCAGGAACTCCAGATCAACCGCGTTGCTTCGCTCAACCGGCTCGCGCAGGTGGCGTTCGACGCTGCGACGGCCGGAGAATCCACACAACTGCAGACGGAGATGGACAGATACTCGGAGTTGTACGGGGAGGGAATCCTGATCCGCCTCCAGCAGGGCACCCTGCGTTCCGGCGGCCTGAGCGAGGACAGGGCAGACGTCCGCGATGCAGTGGCCAGGGCGAACCTGAACCTCAGCGACACCACCCTCACCCCGCTGCAGCCGTTCGGAACCGGTTCCGAGGTGATCTCCCGCTCCTTCGGCAGCGCCAGCCAGGTCCTTGGCGAGACAGTCCTCGAGGTCAACCTGGATGCGGCCCGGCAGAAACTGCGGGAACGGTGGCTCGTGGTCGGGTTGGCGGCCGCGGCCCTGGCTGCGGTGCTCCTCCTGGGCGCTGCCCGCGTAACCCGGTGGGTGCTGCGCCCGGTGCATCGCCTGAATTCGGCGGTCACGGAGCTTGAGGCAACAGGCCGGACTGGTCAGCTTCCGGAGGACGGGCCGCCGGAACTGCGGGAACTGAGCCGTTCGTTCACCACCATGGCGCGGACCGTCAGCGACAGCATCGATTCCCAACGGCAACTGATAGCGGACACATCGCACGAGCTGCGCAATCCCGTCGGCGCATTGCGGCTGAGGTTCGATTTGCTGCAGCTGGAACTGCAGACCGCCCGGGAACACGACGCGGCAGCCGCGGTGCTGGCCGAACTCGAACGTGTGGAAGAGATCCTGGACGGAGTATTGAGGTTGGCGGCAGCTGAGCACCGGGCGTTTGAAGACTCTGCCAGGGGTCCGCTGGGCATCCCTTCGCGCGGTGTGCAGGCTCCCCTTGACCCCTACCCGATCCTGCAGGAAGAAGCCGAACGGGCAGGGCCTGCCGCCCGGCGCAGCGGAGCATCGATCCTGCTGGAAAACCCGCCCGAACCGGCCGTGCACATCGCCTGCAACGCCGCGGAACTGGCCCAGATGGTGGGAGAACTCATCAACAACGCCATCAAATACGCCGCTGGTGCCCACATCTCGGTTGCTGCCCGCGTGCGCCACGGGCACGGTGGCCATCGAAGTGTCCGACGATGGTCCCGGGCTTTCCGCGGAGGAACGGACAGCGGCCACAAGCCGGTTCTGGCGGTCCCCCCGGCACCGGGAGATCCGCGGCAACGGCCTGGGCATGACCATTGTGGACAAGCTGGCGGGGGCCAACGGTGGCCGGCTGCTGCTCGCGGATGCCTCGCCGCATGGCCTGATCGCGCGCATCGAGTTTCCACCTGCCGTGGCTGTTCACGGGCAGGCGGCTCCGCATGCCTGACGTGATCGGAGCGCGAGCCCTTCCCCCGCGGCGGAAAGTCCTCCAAGCCGGCCTGGCCGCCGGGTTGTCCGGCCTGCTTCTGCCGGTCCTTGGCGCATGCACGCCCGCGGACCGTCCGGGCGCTGTCACCGTCGCCGGCGGTGAGCCCGGAGGCTTCTATCTGGAGTTCGCCACCCTGCTGGCGGAGTCCCTCCAGCGACATGGTGTGGCCGGCCAGGCCACGGCGCTGACCACTGGCGGCAGCCTGGACAATCTCGAATATCTGCTGACCGGCAAAGCGACCTTCGCCGTCGCGCTGGCAGACTCGGCGTCCCAGCGCGCAGGAGCGGGACGCCCGCCCGCCGTCGACCTTTCCGCCGTCGGAAAGGTGTATGAAAACTACGTCCACTGCGTCATCCGGAAGAACAGCGGCATCCGGGACATTGCCGGGCTTGCCGGCAGGACCGTGGCTGTCGGCGAGCCTGGCTCGGGGACGTCGCTGACCACCCCCCGCCTGATCGAGGCTGCCGGGCTCAGCTCCACTGCTTCCGGTACGGGCCCCGCTGCCGCGACCGAAAAGGCTGTTACAGTGCTGAACCTCGGGCTCAACGAGGGCCTCGCGGCTCTGCAGGATGAATCAGTGGACGCGCTGTTCTGGTCCGGCGGCGTGCCTACCGCGGCAATTGCCGCCGCGCACCACGACGTCGGGCTGGGATTCCTCGATCTCTCCCCGCTGCTGCCGGCGTTGCGCGCCAAGTACGGCGTTTTCTACGACCGGGTGCTGATCCCGGAAGGTGCCTACGAGGGCATTCCGGCCGTCTGGACGGTGGGCGTGGCGAATCTGCTCCTGTGCCGGAACGACCTGGATGACCGAACAGTGAAGCGGACTGTCGCACTGTTGGTGGGACACGCCGAGGAACTCATCCCGCGCTCCAGCCTGGGGGTCCAGTTCCTGAGCCCGGAATCACTCATCAACACCGCGGGTTTACGCCTGCATCCCGCGGCCGCTGCTGCTTACAGGGAACTGCACGGGTGAGGAACAGGTCAATGACTCGATGCACATATCCGCAGACGTCATATTGGTCATGGCAACATGCGCGCGGTTTTCCGGGAATGGCAGGATGGGACCATGACTTCCACCGCCTTTGACTCCGCCGCCCTGGCGGCCTCCGATGCCACGGCCGCTCCCGCCGTCGCCCTGACCATCGCCGGTTCCGAGGCGACCGGCGGCGCCGGCGCGCAGGCTGATCTGAAGACCTTCCAGGAGCTCGGCGTCTTCGGCATAGCGAACCTGACCTGCATCGTTTCCTTCGATCCGCAGGACAACTGGAATCACCGTTTCGTGCCGATCGGCCAGCAGGTCATCGCCGATCAACTGGAGGCGACGACGGCGGCCTACGGTGCCGCGTCCGGCGCGCCATCGGTGCTGGACACCGTGAAGATCGGGATGCTGGGCAGCCCGGCGACGATTTCGACGGTTGCCGCGGCGCTGGCGGCGGGCGGGTTTGCCAACGTGGTCCTGGATCCGGTGCTGATCTGCAAGGGCCAGGAGCCGGGCCACGCCCTGGACACCGATCAGGCACTCAAGGCGCAGATCCTGCCGCTGGCGACCTTTGTCACGCCGAACCACTTCGAGGCCGAGTCACTCTCCGGGCTGGAAATCACCGACCTTGAATCCCTCAAGGCTGCCGCCGTCCGGATCCACGAGCTCAGCGGCGCCGCGGTGCTCGCCAAGGGCGGCGTGCGCCTGGCCGGGCCCGACGCCGTCGACGTCTACTACGACGGCGTGACGCTTGAGGTCCTGTCCGCCCCGAAGGTGGGCGAAGTGGCGGTCTCCGGTGCCGGTTGCTCGCTGGCCGCGGCGGTGACGGCCGAGCTTGCCAAGGGCGCGACCCCGCTGGAGGCTGCCCGTACTGCCAAGGTGTTTGTCACCGCCGGGATCCGCAACCGGGTGGCCTCGGGCGCACCGTTCGACGCGCTCTGGCAGGGCGGCCCGCGCTAAACCGAGGGCGCACCACTCCCGCATGCCCTGCGGCGCGGTCTCCCTTCAGATCCTACGGCGAGCGGGGGTCGGCCACCGTCCCCATGAAGAGGGGCAGCCCGCTCTCGACGTGGACAATCTCGTACTGGAACGGCCGGTCGAAGCGGATAACCTTCAGCAGCTGGGCCACTCCGCTTACGGCCTCTGCGTTGATCTGGGTCACCGCGGCGGCAACTGTGCCCTTCTCCGCCATGGTGATGTTCGCTGCCTGCGCCGCCTGTTTGATCACCATGCCCTGCTGGATGGCATTAAAGTCGGACTCCGTTTGGAGCATTTCCTGCAGTCCCAGGGCGGCAAACACCTTGCGCAGATCAAAGCTGCTCTTCTGATCCCACCTCGGCAAGTAGATCTGCATCGTCGTCGGCACGGCCGCCCCAAGGGCGACGGCAGCGTCGGCGAGGCCTTGCGCTCCGGGCCCGGGAGTCCCGGAATCCGGCAGCACCAGCCGCATCACAAAACCCTCGGCGTAGGGCACTTCCACGGCTTGCCAGCCTGCCCCGTGGGCATAGGCAACGTCCTGAACCGTCGCCATCGTGGGAACGGATACCTGCTGACCGTCCGGGGTCGTGAACGGCAGATCGGAGGTGTCGGCGGGGTCGAAGGGAACGTTCCAGGCCGAGGCGAAGTACACCGCATTGAGAAGGCTGAAGGTGTTCTCAGGGTCGTACTGCGCAGGAGCTTTCTTGATCCGGCCTCCCGTGTTGCGGTCCACCCAGGCGTCGATGGCCGGCTTCGTCACACCCTCGTCACGAAAGTCCACCGGGTACACGCCCGTCCCGTAATGCCGCGCGAGAATGTCCAGGTAGCCTTCACCAGTGGGCACGCCCTGGTCCACGAACAGGCCATTAGCGGTATGCATGACAGGCTTGCGCGGGGGATTCTTTTCGTCGACCGAGGCGGGGTCGCCGTCGAACTCTTCCAGGGACGCGAGCAGCGCGTTCAGGGACTCGTCGCGATTTTCCGCAGGGAGCCCCAGCGCCCGGTCCATCTCTGTGGCTGTTCCCCCGGAGGCGCCCGCGCGGAGCATGGCCAACGCGATCAGCAGGCTGCCCGGTGACGAAATGACATTTCCGTTGCCATCCTGACCGCCGTCTGCCAGGAGCGCGGCGCCAAGCTTCCGCGTTGATGCCCGGAGCAGAGCCAACTCGTCCGCATAGGCGCACCGTTCCACCGAGGCCCGCTGCACGCCGTCGGCCTTCAGCAACGCCGGCGGCGACGTCGAGCATGCCGTCAGCATTACGGCGGCGGCGGCCGCCACTGCCACAAGCTTTCGTTTCATTGCCGCCCCTTGGGAAAGCCGATCGGCCAGCCGGTCAGGCGGGTCCTCAGCCATTCGGAGTGGCGGGATTCCGCCTACTTACAGTCAACCAGCCGAAGAGTTGCGCGACGATAGCAGCAAGGTCACGGTTTTCCGTCATTTCCCGACCCCAGGGCGGGGCTCACCGCCGCGGGATATTCCGCAGATTGCTCCGCGCCATGCTCACCGCCTCGCCGGCACCCCGGTTGAGCACAACCTTGGACATCGCGGTCGCGAAACCCAGGATCTGGGAGCCCTTGATTTTCGGCGGGATGGAAAGCGCGTTGGGATCCGTGATCAGTTCCACCAGCGACGGGCCAGGATGCGCGAAGGCCTCCCGGTATGCCTCCTCGATCCGGGACGGGTCAGTCACGCGGACGGCGTGGAACCCCAGGGCCCGGGCCACCGCGGCATAGTTGGCGTCGGGCACGTCCACGCCGAAATCGGGGAGCCCGTCCACCAGCATTTCCAGCTTCACCATGCCCAGCGTTGAGTTGTTGAACACCACAACATTCACAGGCAGCCGGTGCGCGGCGACGGTGATCAGCTCCCCCAGCAGCATCGACAGGCCGCCGTCGCCCGACACCGAAATGACCTGCCGGCCGGGATACGCCAGCTGGGCGCCGATGGCGTGGGGCAGTGCGTTGGCCATGGACCCGTGCAGGTACGACCCGATCAATCTGCGGGTGCCGAGCGGGTTGATGTATCGCGCGGTCCAGACGTTGCACATGCCGGTGTCGGCGGTGAAGATTGCGTCCGTCGCTGCAACCTGGTCGAGCAGTGAGGCGGCGTACTCGGGGTGGATCGGCTCGGTCTTTTCGACTTTTCGGGTGTAAGCGCCCACGGCCTTGTTCATCAGCCTGTCGTGCTTCTTGAGCATCGCACCGAGGAAGCGGCGGCTCTTCTTCGCCTGGAGCAAGGGCATCAGCGCAGCGAGCGTGGCGAGGACATCGCCATGAACGGCGATGTCGACATCCGTCCGCCGGCCCAGGTTCTGCGCGGCACGGTCCACTTGGACGGTCCGGGTTGCGGGGAGGAACTGGTCGTAGGGAAAGTCAGTTCCCAGCAGAATCAGCAGATCCGCATCCTCAATCCCTTCAGCCGCGGCACCGTAACCCAACAGGCCCGTCATGCCGATGTCATAGGGATTCTGGTACTGCATGAAATCTTTGCCTCGCAGAGAGTGCCCGATCGGCGCCTTGATCAGCTCGGCCAGGGCAATGACCTCGTCGTGGGCGCCCTGCACCCCGGCCCCGGCAAAGATGGCGACCTTGCCGGCCGCATTGATGGCATCGGCCAACCGCCGGACGCTCTCCGGTGCCGGGGTGAGGGTGGCTGGGACGAACGCGGCGGGAAGAGGGGTTTCAGCCGCTGCCTCCAGCCCGGCGATGTCACCCGGCAGGGTGACGACGGCGACTCCGCGGAGCGCGACGGCGTGCTGGATGGCGCTGTGCATCACCCGCGGAGCCTGTTCGGCCGTGCTGATCAGTTCGGAGTACACCGAGCATTCGGTGAAGAGCCGGTCCGGGTGCGTCTCCTGGAAGAAGCTGCTGCCGATCTGTTTGCTCGGAATGTGCGAGGCGATGGCCAGCACCGGCGCCCCGGAGCGGTTGGCATCGTAGAGCCCGTTGATCAGGTGCAGGTTCCCGGGTCCGCACGAGCCTGCGCACACCGCGAGGCGGCCGGTCAGCTGTGCTTCCGCCGAGGCCGCGAAGGCTGCCGCCTCCTCGTGCCGCACATGGATCCAGTCAATGCCGCCCTTGGCAGCGCCGCCGATCTTCCGGACGGCGTCGACAATGGGGTTCAGGCTGTCCCCGACTATGCCGTAGATCCGCTGCACGCCGGCAGCCTGAAGTTGTTCAACGAGCTGGGTGGCAAGTTCCTTGGCCATGGCTGGGCGCTCCCGCAATCGAATCCAGTAGCTGACACGGCCAATATAGTCCGCCCAGCTTCCGGCCGCGCCCGGAAACGCTCCCTCACCTTCCACGCCCATAGCCCCGATGCTCCCTCACTTTCCACGCCCTTGCGCCCATACGCTCCCTCAGATCAGGTGAGGGAGCGTCCCGAGGAAATCTGCAAGATCTGAGGGAGCGTCGGGTTAGTGGTCAGCTGCCGGAGTGGGCCTGGAGGAAGCTGTACACCTCGGTCTCGTCCACGCCGGGGAACGCGCCGGGCGGCATCGCGGCGAGCAGGTGCGAATGCGCCCGCGCCGAAGGCCAGGCATTACCGGCCCACTCCGAGGCCAGAGCCGCCGGCGGCCGCTTGCAGCAGTTCTCGTCCGGGCAGGTCGACTTGGACCGCTCCGTGGTGTCACGCCCCCTGAACCACTTCACCTGGGCGTACGGCACCCCCACGGACAGGGAGAACTCCCCGTTAGCGGAGCGTTCCGTCCGGGCCGTGCACCAGTACGTCCCGGCCGGCGTATCCGTGTACTGGTTGTACGCGCTGAACTTGTCGGCGACATCGAACACCACCCGGCTGGTCCAGTTCCGGCACGAAAACTGGCCCTCGATGGCGCCGGTGTGGTCCTGCGGAAACGTCACGCCGTCGTTCTCGTAGGCCTTGTAGATGATGCCGCTCTGGTGCGTCTTCTGGAAGTGCGTGCGGATGTCCAGGTGCTGGGTGGCAAGGTTGGTGAAACGGTGCGCGGCGGTCTCGTAGGACACGGCGAAGGCGTCCCGGATGTCCTCGACGGCGATTTCCTTGGCCTGCTTGGCCCTCTGCAGGAATTCCACGGTGGCCTGCTCCGGCAGCATCAGCGCCGCGGCGAAGTAGTTCGTGGCCACCCGCTGCATCAGGAAATCGCCGTAGTTGTGGGGGGTCTGGTGGCCCAGGACGTAGTGCCCCAGCGCCTGCAGCAGCACCGAACGGGGGTCGTGTTCGCTGCGGACATTCTGGGTCAGATAAATCCGGTGGTTCTTAAGATCGGTCACCGAACGGGTGGAATGCGGCAGGTCGCCCACGTGGTGGAGGCTGAAACCGAGGTGCCCGGCGATGTCCGCGATGACGTGATGGGACAGCGGGCCGCTGGTGTGCCCCACGGAGGCGAGGACCTTCTGCGCCTCGGCCTCATACTCCGGGAAGTAGTTGTTACGCTCGCGCATCATGGCACGCAGTTCCCCGTTCGCGCGGCGGGCCTCTTCCGGCGTCGCGACCTGCTCGTTTAAGCGCCGCTCCAGCTCATGCTGCAGGCCCACCATCGACTCCAGCACATCCATCGGCAGCCGCGAGCTGATGCGGATCTTGGGCAGTTTGAGGGACTCGTAGATCGCGCTGCGCTGGTAGCGTTCGAGCTCGATCTCCAGGGCCGCGCGGCGGTTGGGCGGCTCCGCGCCGAGCAGCTCATTGATGCTGACCCCGAGGGCGGCCGCGAGCTGCTGGAGCAGACCGAGCTTGGGCTCGCGCTTGCCGTTTTCGATCAGGCTCAGCTGGCTCGGGGCAGTGCCGACGGCGGCACTCAGGTCATCGAGGGTGAGGCCTGCCGCCTTGCGCAGGTGGCGGACGCGCCGGCCCATGCTGATGACATCCACCTCCGGCGCTGCGGGGGCGGAGGGTGAAGTGGCTTGTCGGTTCCAGCTGCTTGAGTGCATTTCTTGAGAATACGCGAAGAAGTGCATTTCTTTCCATAGTTTTGATCTAGTAACCCTCTTGAAAGTGCAGAAAAGTAGATCTCACGGAAAGATTCACTATCCGGGAACAAGCAGCCAGGATCTGCAGAGACGCAGACTGGCCGGCCCCGGGCAACCAAGGAGACAACAATGACTGCAGCATTTGAGCCCACCCAGCAGACGCCCGAAGAGCAGGCCGCCGCCCTGGAGCTCGAGTGGGCTGCCAACCCGCGCTGGGAAGGTGTCACCCGGGATTACAAGGCCTCCGACGTCGTCCGCCTCCGCGGCCGCGTCTCCGAAGAACACACGCTGGCCCGCCGCGGCTCCGAGAAGCTGTGGAAGCAGCTCACCGAGGAGCACCAGGAAGGCACGTACACCAACGCCCTCGGCGCCCTGACCGGCAACCAGGCCGTGCAGCAGGTCAAGGCCGGGCTCCGCGCCATCTATCTCTCCGGCTGGCAGGTCGCAGCCGATGCCAACAACTCCGGCCACACCTACCCGGACCAGTCGCTCTACCCGGCCAACTCGGTGCCGACGGTGGTCCGCAGGATCAACAACGCCCTGCTCCGCGCCGACCAGATCGAGTTCTCCGAAGGCATCCAGACGGTCGAGGACTGGATGGTCCCGATCGTGGCCGACGCCGAGGCCGGCTTCGGCGGCCCGCTGAACGCCTACGAGCTGATGAAGTCCATGATCCAGGCCGGCGCCTCGGGCGTGCACTGGGAAGACCAGCTCGCCTCGGAAAAGAAGTGCGGCCACCTCGGCGGCAAGGTCCTGATCCCCAGCCAGCAGCACGTCCGCACCCTGAACGCCGCCCGCCTGGCAGCCGACGTGGCCGGCACCCCCTCGGTCATCATCGCCCGCACCGACGCCGAGGCGGCCACCCTGATCACCTCCGACGTCGACCCGCGGGACCAGGAGTTCATCCTCCGCGAAGGCGGCCAGCCGGTCCGCACCGCCGAAGGCTTCTACAAGGTCCGCAACGGGATCGAACCGTGCATCGCCCGCGCCAAGGCCTACGCCCCGTACTCGGACCTCATCTGGATGGAGACGGGAACCCCGGACCTGGAGCTGGCCCGCAAGTTCGCCGAATCCGTCAAGGCCGAGTTCCCGGACCAGATGCTCTCCTACAACTGCTCGCCGTCGTTCAACTGGCGCAAGCACCTGGACGACGCCACCATCGCGAAATTCCAGCGTGAACTCGGCGCCATGGGCTTCACCTTCCAGTTCATCACCCTGGCCGGCTTCCACGCCCTCAACTACTCGATGTTCGACCTCGCCCACGGTTACGCCCGGGACGGCATGAGCGCCTACGTCGAGCTGCAGGAGAAGGAATTCGCCTCCGAGTCCCGCGGTTACACCGCGACCAAGCACCAGCGCGAAGTCGGTACCGGCTACTTCGACCAGATCGCTACCGCGCTCAACCCGAACGCATCCACCTTGGCCCTCGTGGGATCCACCGAAGAAGGCCAGTTCCACTAGAAACTTCCCGTTCGACGGCGGCGCTTGCGTCCGCCGGCGGACCGGACGATCCTCTGCCTGCTATTCCCCACGCCCGCCCCATGACCTCGTAGAACTCGGTCGGGGGCGGGCACAGGGCCCCTTTTACGCAGGCTGCCGGATGCCCGGACCGCCGTCTTGTGCCTGAGTCACCGCAGTGCCGCTACCCGCCGTCGAACTCCCCTTTTCGTCTTTAAGGAGACCGAAATGAACAGCTTCACTGACAACTTCACTATCAACGGGGTTACGTTGACCGCGCAGCCGATTTGCCGGCAGCGCGAGGTGCTTACTCCGGACGCGCTGGCCTTTGTTGCCACGTTGCACCGGGCCACGGCGGGCCGGCGGCTGGAACTGCTGCAGGCCCGGCAGGAGCGCCGCAACCTGATCTCCAAGGGCCAGGACCCGCGTTTCCTGCGCGGGACCGAGTCCGTCCGCAACGATCCCAACTGGCGGGTCGCTCCCCCGGCCCCGGGCCTGGCGGACCGCCGCGTGGAAATCACCGGTCCGGTGGATAAGAAGATGACCATCAACGCGCTGAATTCCGGCGCCAAGGTGTGGCTTGCGGACATGGAGGACTCCTCCACCCCGTCCTGGCGCAACGTGATCCAGGGCCAGCTGAACCTCACGGATGCGCTGGAACGCCGGATCGACTTCACTTCCCCGGAGGGCAAGGAGTACAGGCTGCGCCCCGCCGAGGACCTGCCGACGATCGTGGTCCGGCCGCGCGGCTGGCACCTGCCGGAAAAGCACATGCTCATCGACGGCGTGCCGATTGCCGGCGGGATCGTGGACTTCGGGCTGTACTTCTTCCACAACGCCCGCCGCCTGATGGCCCAGGGCAAGGGCCCGTACTTCTACCTGCCGAAGATCGAAAACCACCTCGAGGCCCGGCTCTGGAACGACATCTTCGTCCAGGCGCAGGATCTGCTGGGCATCCCGCAAGGCACCATCCGCGCCACGGTGCTGATCGAGACCATCACGGCCGCGTTCGAAATGGAGGAGATCCTCTTCGAGCTCAAAGACCACGCCGCGGGCCTGAACGCCGGCCGCTGGGACTACATCTTCTCGCTGATCAAGAACTTCCGCACCCGCGGGCCCCGGTTCGTGCTTCCGGACCGCGGCCAGGTCACCATGACCCAGCCGTTCATGCGCGCCTACACCGAACAGCTCGTGCGGGCCTGCCACAAGCGCGGCGCCATGGCGATCGGCGGGATGGCCGCGGCCGTCCCGAACCGCAAGGACCCGGAAGCCAACGCGAGCGCCTTCGAGAAGGTCCGCGCGGACAAGACCCGCGAGGCCGCCGACGGCTTCGACGGCTCCTGGGTGGCGCACCCGGACCTCGTTCCGGTGTGCCGCGAGGTGTTCGACGGCGTCCTCGGCGAGCGCCCGAACCAGCTGGACCGCCTCCGCGAGGACGTCACTCCCGACGACCGCGCATTGCTCGATATCGCCGCCACCACCGGTACCATCACCGAGCAGGGCATCCGGAACAACATCGAAGTGGGGATCCGCTACATCGAGTCCTGGCTGCGCGGTAACGGCGCCGTCGCCATCCACAACCTGATGGAGGATGCCGCCACCGCGGAGATCTCCCGCTCGCAGCTGTGGCAGTGGATCTTCGCCCGGGCCATCACGGACACCGGCGAGGTCATCACCCGCGAGTGGGTGGAGGACATGCTGGACGAGGAGTTCTCGAAACTGGAACGCTTCGAAGGGGACCGCTTTGCCGACGCGCGGGACATCTTCGAGGAAGTCACGCTCAGCACCGAGTTCCCGGCCTTCCTGACGCTGCCGGCCTACGACCGCTTCCTGCATGAAGCGCGCGACGGCGGCGACGTCACCACCGGGGACCCGGCCCTCGTCGCGGCCTAGGAAGACCCACCACGTCAGCAACAAGGGCGCCGAACGGACATTTGAGGCCCGCGTCTCGCAAACGCGGGCCTCAAGTGTCCGTTCGCGCCGGGGTCAGTGCAAATCGCGTCGGAGCGGCGAGTCAGTTGACCTTGGGGACGTGGCGCAGGGACGACGCCGTGCCGAGGATGAAGACTCCCACCGAGCCGAGCACCATCAGCAGCGGGCCGGCCCAGGAGCCCGAGACGCCGTGCACGTAGCCCAGCAGGGTCGGCGCCAGGGCTCCGAAGCAGTAGCCGGCGCCCTGCACGACGGCGGACATCCGCCCCGCCGAGGCCTGGTCCCGGGCCAGCCGGATGATGGCGATGAAGATCAGGGTGATGCCGCCGCCCTGGGCCACCCCGCCGAACGAGGACCACAGCCACCACAGCTCCGGGGCCAGCAGCAAGCCCACGGGCACCGTCAGCCACAACAGCCCCAAGGCGAGGCCGACCGTCGTCGTACTGGCAAAGCGGGCCGCTAACGGAACGCCTAGGCTGCCCGCGATGGCGAGGATCTGGAACAGTGATGACCCCGCACCAGCGGCGGCCGGCGCCATGCCGAGTTCGTCGGCGAGCAGGCTCGGCAGCCAGGCGGTCACGCCGTAGTAGGAAAAGGCCTGCCCGGCGAACCCGGCGGTCAGGCCGACGGTGATCCAGCGCGACGCCGGTTTGCGGGCCGCCCGTGCCGGGTCGGAAGCGGGGGCGGCCTCGGGGATGAAGGCCCGGCCGCCGAAGGCCAACGCCCAGACCACGGCCGCCGCCAACGCGAAGACGCCGCACGCGGCGATGGCCGGGCGCCAGCCCAGCAGTTCGGCCAGCGGCGCGGTCACCACGGAGGTTAGAAAGGAGCCGACGTTGAAGGCTGCGGTGTAGATGCCCATGGCTGCGCCCTGCCGGGCCGGGGAAAAGTCCCGCCGGACGATCAGCGGGACAGCGATGTTTCCCACCGTGATGGCGATGCCGAGGATCACCGTACCCAGCATGACGAGGCCGCCACCGCCCGCGGACCGCACCATCACGCCCAGCAGCACGCCCAGGAGGGTCAGGGTGATGGCGACTTCGGCGCCGAGTTTGCGGCCGGCGAGGGAGGCCAGCGGCGCGGCGAGGGCGAAGCAGAGCACCGGGATGCCGGTGAGGAACCCCAGTTCGACCGGTGTGAAGCCGAGCTCCCGCTGCATCAGACCGACCACCGGCGCCACGGCCACGAACGGGCCGCGCATGTTCAGGGCAATGAGTCCGATCGCGGCCAGCAGGATCCAGCCGCGCGGCACCCGGGAGAGAATATTCGCCGTCATGGGTACCGCGGCCCGGCCAGCGGGCAGAAATATGCTTTCATCAGTCCCATTGCTATCACGCACCCGCGACGGGCGCCGCGAATATGACTCCCACGCAAATTACGGGCTCAGCCTGTGGCCTGCAGCGTCGCCTCGATCACTGCCGGCGAAAGCACGTACTGGGTGACCATCTGGCTGGCGCCCAGGATCGCGGCCTGGTCCCCCGCCATGGACAGGCCGATCCGTAGGTGCGTCGTGGCCAGCGGAAGCGAGCGCCGGTAGACCACCTCGCGGACCCCTGCCATCAGGTGTTCCCCGGCCTGGCCCAGGCTTCCGCCGATCACGATCGTGGAGGGGTTGAGCAGGTTCACCACCGTCGTCAGCACGTCGCCGAGATCCCGGCCGGCCTGACGCAGGGCCTGGATCGCCTGCAAATTGCCCTCGGCCACGAGCCGCAGCACGTCGCCCCCGTTCTCCGCATTGAGGCCCCGCTCGGTCAGTGAGTGCGCGACGGCGGGACCGGAGGCCAGTGCCTCGAGGCAGCCGTAGTTGCCGCAGCGGCAGAGCACATCGTCGCCGCGCGGAACCCGGACGTGGCCGAGGTCGCCGGCGGTGCCATTGGCGCCGCGCTGTAGCTGGCCGCTGCTGATGATGCCCGCGCCGATGCCGGTGGCCACCTTGATGAAGAGGAAGTTCTCGTGCTCGGGCCAATATGCGGTCCGTTCACCCAGGGCCATGATGTTCACGTCGTTGTCCACCAGCACCGGGACCGGCAGCGAGCGCTGGACGTGCCGGACGACGTCGAACCCGTCCCAGCCGGGCATGATCGGCGGCTTCACCGGCGTGCCGGTGGCGTGCTCCACCGGCCCGGGGAGCCCGATCCCGATGCCCGCCAGGTCCGCCTTGCCGCGCCGGGCCTGGCTGAGCAGCTTGATCCCTTCCGCCACCACGCGGTCCAGCACGGCTTCCGGTCCGGCGGCCACGTCCTGCGCCAGCCGGTATTCGGCGAGTACTTTTCCGCTCAGGTCCGTCACGGCGAGGATGACGTGGGTGGCGCCCACATCCACGGCCAGGACCACACGGGCGGCCGGGTTGAAGGCGAAGCGCGACGGCGGCCGCCCACCGCTGGAGCTCGCCTCACCGGCGGGGCCGACAAGCCCCGAGAGCATTAGCGCATCGATGCGGGAGGCGACGGTGGAGCGCGCCAGCCCGGTGGTCAGGGCCAGCTCGGCGCGGGTCCGGGCCTTGCCGTCGCGGAGGAGCTGGAACAGGTCCCCGGCACGGGACAGACTGCCGGCGGACTCGGTGGCGGCGGGTTCAGGGCCGGTGGGCGTGCTCATGAGTAAGTGATAGCACGAAGTTCTTATGCGTGTCACGCTTCAGAAAGATTTAACCAACTTTTCAACTTTTGCTTGACGCTCGACAAAAGCCCCTCTAGCTTTGGGTGTGAGCCAGCCCACCCACAGGCATGAACCTGGGAATGACAAGTTCATCCAAAGGGAGCCGCGGTTGCAGCTCGCACCCCAACGACGAGGAGAGACAGTGTCATACTCGATCCAGCTCTACACGGTCCGTAAGGCTCTTGAAGAGGATCTCGCTGGAACTATCCAGCGCCTGGCAGAAATCGGCTTCACCAAGATTGAGCCGTACCGTTTCGTCGCCAAAGCCGCTGAACTGAAGCAGGCCATGGCAGAGAACAACCTCACCGCACCGTCCGGCCATGCTCCCCTGCTGAGTGACGATCAGGACGCCATCTTCACCGCCGCCCAGCAGCTGGGGATCGGCACCGTCATTGACCCGCATGTGCCCGTCGAGCGCTGGAACACGATCGAAGACATCAAGGAAACCGCGGGGCAGCTCAACGCCGCGGCCGCCAAGGGAGCCGGCTACGGCGTCCGGGTGGGCTACCACAACCACTGGTGGGAAGTTGAGTCCGTCATCGACGGCAAGACCGCCCTCGAGCACCTCGCCGACCACCTTAACCCCGAGGTCGTGCTGGAACTCGACACTTACTGGGCGGCGGTCGGAGGCCAGAACCCGGCCGAACTGCTCGCCCGCCTCGGCGACCGGGTGAAGTTCATCCACATCAAGGATGGCCCGCTCAGCTCGGACCCCGCCAGCCAGCTGGCAGTCGGCGACGGCAAGATGCCCATCTGGGACGTGCTGGACGCCGCCCGCTCCCTCGAAGCCGGAGTGATCGAGCTCGACGATTTCCAGGGCGACATGTTCGACGCCGTGCGGGACAGCTACAACTACCTGAGCGCAGGGAAGGTCTCAGCATGAGCCACCCAGCAGCAGGGACCCAGGCGGCCCCGCTGGGTTCCGGCCCGGTCGGCATCGGCATCATCGGCGCGGGCGTCATCAGCAAGCAGTACCTTGACAACCTCACCAGCTTCCCGGACGTCCGCGTCGTCGCGATCGGAGACCTCTTCGAGGAGGTGGCCGCGGCCCGCGCCGCGGAGTACGGGATCGCCCACCACGGCGGCGTCGGCGCCGTGCTGGGGAACCCCGACGTCGAGATCGTCATCAACCTGACCATCCCCGCAGCCCATGTTGAGGTGGCCACCCAGGCGGTCAACGCCGGGAAGCATGTCTGGAGCGAGAAGCCCTTCTCCCTGGACCGGGAAAGCGGACTCGGCCTGCTCAAGGCAGCCGACGCCGCCGGCGCCCGGCTCGGCTGCGCACCGGACACCTTCCTGGGTGCCGGCCTGCAGACGGCCCGCCGGATGATCGAGCGCGGCGACATCGGCACCCCGCTGACGGCCCTGACACTGATGCAGTCCCCCGGCCCGGAATCCTGGCACCCGAACCCCGCGTTCCTTTTCCAGGACGGCGCCGGCCCGCTGTTCGACATCGGCCCGTACTACCTCACCACCCTGGTCCAGACCTTCGGCAGCGTCCGCCGGGTGGCGGCCTTCGGCTCGAAGTCCCGCGAGACCCGCATCATCGGTTCCGGGCCCAAGGCCGGCGAAGAGTTCGCCGTCACCGTCCCCACGCATGTCAGCTCCATCCTGGAGTTTGTAGGCGGCGAATCGGCCCAGAGCATCTTCAGCTTCGACTCACCGTTCAAGCGCGCCGGATTCGTGGAGATCACGGGCTCCGACGCCACGATCGCCCTGCCGGACCCGAACATGTTCGACGGGGACATCCGGATCTGCCCGCGCGGCTCCGACGACTGGACCACCGTCCCGTCCGTGGGCTCCACCGCAAGCCGCGGCGCCGGCGTACTGGAAATGGCACGCGCCATCCGCGCAGGCCGGCCGCACCGGGCCCAGGGCGAGCTGGCGTTCCACATCCTCGACACCATGGCCTCCATTTCCGAGTCCATCGACACCCGCGCCTTCGTGGATGTCGAAAGTTCCGCCACCAAGGTCCCGGCGCTGCCCGAGGACTGGGATCCCACGGCGGCCACCCTGTCCGCCTAGCTTCACCCCCACCAAAGCCCCAGCTCGACGACGAGAAACCCGGAGCAACCATGAAGAACCCCTTGAAAGTCCTCTCGGCAGTAGCCGCCACGGCGGCCATGGCCCTGGGCCTCAGCGCCTGCGGCGGCGGCGGCCAGGCCTCCAGCACCGACACCATCACGTACTGGGCCTCGAACCAGGGCAACAGCCTCGAGGACACCGCGGCAAAGCTCAAGCCCAGCCTGGACCGCTTCACCGAGAAGACCGGCGTGAAGGTCAAGCTTGAGGTGATTGGCTGGAACGATCTGTACAACCGCATCCTGACCGCCGTCACGAGCGGCGACGGCCCCGACGTGCTGAACATCGGCAACACCTGGGCCGTGACCCTGCAGGAGACCGGGGCGTTCGAGCCGGTGGAGGGTGCCCTGCTCGACGCCGTCGGCGGCAAGGACCGGTTCCTGAAGACCAGCTGGTCCACGGGCGGCGCCGACGGCAAGACCCCGACGTCGGTCCCGCTCTACGGACTGGCCTACAACATGTACTACAGTCCGACGATGTTCAAGGCCGCCGGCATCGAGAAGCCGCCGGTCACGTGGGATGAGTTCGTCGCGGATGCGAAAAAACTCACCAAGGACACTAACGGCGACGGCAAGCCGGACCAGTGGGGCTTCACGGCGGCCGGCGCCTCGGTCTCCGCAAACTCGCACCAGGCTTTCGTCCGCGGACTCCAGAACGGCGGCTCGCTCTTCGACAAGGACGGCAAGCCGACCTTCGACAGCGCCGCCCAGGTCAAGGGAGTCAAGCAGTGGATCGACCTGATGGCCACCGACAAGGTGATGTCGCCGTCGGACGCTGAAATCTCGGACGGCGCGCAGAAGGTCGAAAACCTGATCAACGGCAAGGCTGCCATGCTGTTCGACCAGAGTCCGGTCAAGACCTTCGAGGCCCGCGGCTTCACGGACTGGGCCGTTGCCCCGGTCCCGATGATGGCCGCCGGCGCGAGCGGCCCCGAGGGAACGCAGAGCCACGTCGCCGGCATCAACCTGAGCGTGTTCAAGAACAGCAAGAACAAGGAAAACGCGATCAAGCTGGCCGGCTGGCTCACCAACGACGCCGAACAGGCCGCCCTGAACAAGGCCTACCGCTCGCTGCCCGTGGTTTCCGGCGCTTCCTCGGACGCGGCGTTCCAGACTGAAGAGGTCAAGCTCAAGAACGACGCCCTGGCCAACCACGCGCTGCCGATGCCGCTGATCGCCAACGAGGGTCAGATGGAAACCCTCACGGGTACGGCCATCAAGAACCTTTACGCCAAGGCGGCCACCGGAACAGTCTCCGAAGCCGATGTCCAGGCGGCCCTCAAGGACGCCAACAACCAGATGGCTGCGGCCCAGTAACGATGCCTGACGGATGCGGGGGCCGTGCCCCCGCATCCCTGGCCAAGGAGCTTCCATGACCCACTCAGCATTGGACCGCGGCCCAGCCGTCCCCGGGGAAGATCCCGCCCCGCAACCCGTTCCCGCTCCGCCTTCCGACGTCGCAGCCACTCCGGTCCGCAAGAAGAGGAAGAACGTCCTCCCCTACGGACTGATACTTCCCGCGGCCCTGCTCGAACTGCTCATCCATATCGGCCCGATGCTGCTGGGCGTCTGGATTGCCTTCATTTCGCTCACCCAGCTCAACCTCACCAACTGGCTCAACGCCCCGTTCGTCGGCCTGCAGAACTTCATCAACGGCCTGAACCCCGAAAGCACCATCGGCCAGGCGTTCTTCAGCACCGTCGGCCGGACCCTGCTCTATACCGTCACGGTGGTCGGATTTTCGTGGGTCCTGGGCATGGCCGGGGCCGTGTTCCTCTCATCCAATTTCAAGGGCCGCGCAATCCTGCGGACCTTTTTCCTGGTCCCCTACGCCCTGCCGGCTTATGTGGGCACCATCGCCTGGGCGTTTATGTTCAACCAGCGCGACGGCGCCGTGAACCAGATTCTCGTGGACACACTCCACCTCTTCGGCGACGACCGTCCGTTCTGGCTTCTGGGCCAGAACTCCTTCGGCGCCATGATCGTGGTGAACATCTGGCAGCTGTGGCCCTTCGCGTTCCTGATGCTGATGGCCGCCCTGCAGAACGTCCCCACCGACGTCTACGAGGCCGCGGCGATCGACGGCGCCTCGCTCTGGCAGCAGTTCCGCACCATCACCCTCCCGCTGGTCCGCCCCGCCAACGGTGTGCTGCTGCTGGTGATGTCCCTCTGGACTTTCAACCAGTTCAACATCCCGTTTGTACTCTTTGGCGCGGCCTCCCCGAAGGAAGCCACCCTGGTCTCGCCGCTGATCTACCAGAACTCCTTCGGCAGCTGGAACTTCGGCCTGGGCGGCGCCATGAGCGTGCTGCTCCTGATCGCCCTGTTCATTGCGTCCTTCTTCTACATCCGCATGGTGCTGCCCAAGGGGGCCGACAATGATTGAGACTCGCAACTTCCGCATTCTGCGGAACATTGTCCTGACCATCCTGTCCCTGTGGGTGGCCGTCCCGCTTTACGTCGTGGTCTCCACCTCGCTCAAGCCGCTCAAGGACGTTTCCGGGCTGTTCCAGTGGATTCCCGACGAGATCACCGCGGCACCGTACTTCGACATCTGGACCACGGTGCCGCTGGCCAAGTACTTCCAGAACAGCCTCATCATCACCGTGGCCGCCACCATCTGCTCAGTGACCGTCGCCGTCCTGGCCGCGTACGCCGTCGCCCGGCTGCAGTTCCGCGGCCGCCGCGCGTTCAGCCTGACGGTGCTGTCAACCCAGATGTTCCCGGGCATCCTGTTCCTCCTGCCGCTGTACCTGATCTTCACCCAGATCCGGAACATCACCGGGCTGCAGCTCCAGGGCTCGTACCTGGGCCTGATCATCACGTACATGACGTTCACCCTGCCGTTCGCCATCTGGATGCTGACCGGGTATTTCGCCTCCATCCCCAAGGAGCTCGAAGAGGCGTCGATGATCGACGGCACCGGCCGGATGGGTGCCCTGTTCCGGGTGATCCTGCCGGTGGCCAAGCCGGGCATCATCGCGGTGGCGGTGTATTCCTTCATATCCGCCTGGGGAGAGGTTCTCTTTGCGTCTGTCCTGACCAATGAGTCCACCAAAACCCTCTCCCTCGGGCTGAAGTCCTATGCAAGCGAGTCGGACGTGTTCTGGAACCAGCTGATGGCCGCCTCCGTGGTGGTCAGCCTCCCCGTCCTGATCGGCTTCATCCTGGTCCAGAAGCACCTGGTCGCAGGCCTGTCCGCCGGCGCCGTGAAGTAACCGCCACCCTAAGTTTTGAGGAGCACCACCATGACGACGGCGAACGCGCCACTGCCGGCGGCAGCCGGCACCACCCACACACCGCCCGGCCCTGCCCCGCTCGGGGTGGCCATGATCGGCTATGCGTTCATGGGCAAGGCCCACTCGAACGCCTGGCGCAACGTGTCCAGCTACTTCGACGTGCCTGCCTTCGACCAGCGCGTCCTCGTCGGGCGTGACCCGGCCGGAGTCGCGGCCGCGGCCGAACGGTACGGCTGGGCGGAATCCAGCACCGACTGGCGCGCGATGATCGCCCGGGACGACATCCACATCGTCGATATCTGCGCCCCGGGGTGGATGCACGCCGAGATCGCGATCGCGGCCCTCGCTGCCGGCAAGCACGTGCTGGTGGAGAAACCCCTGGCCAATACCCTCGCCGAGGCGGAGGCCATGGCCGCGGCTGCCCGCACGGCCCGGGCCGGCGGCGTCCAGTCCATGATCGGCTTCAATTACCGCCGCGTCCCGGCCCTGGCCTTGGCCCGGGAACTGATCGCCGAGGGCCGGCTCGGGTCCATCCGGCACGTCCGGGCAGCCTATCTGCAGGACTGGCTCGTGGATCCGGAGTCGCCCATGACCTGGCGGCTGCGCAGGGAGACCGCGGGCTCCGGCGCCCTCGGCGACATCGCCAGCCACGCGATCGACCAGGTGCTGTTCCTTCTCGGCGGCCAGGTCACCGAGGTTTCCGGCCGGACCCACACCTTCGCCACGCACCGCCCCGGCGCCAACGGTCCGGAAGAAGTGACGGTCGACGACGCCGCCTGGGCCACGCTCACGCTCGCCTCCGGGGCCATCGCCTCGGTGGAAGTCTCACGGGTGGCCACCGGACAGAAGAACTCGCTCAAACTGGAGATCTACGGCGAGAAGGGCGCCATCCTCTTCGACCTCGAGAGGCTGAACGAACTCGGCTTCCTGGACGCCACGCTCCCGGTCCGCGAGCAGGGCTTCCGCCAGATCCTCGTCAACGAACCCGAGCACCCCTATCTTGAAGCATGGTGGCCGCAGGGGCATGTGATCGGCTGGGAGCACACCTTCACGCATGAGATCCGCGACTTCCTGGCCGCGATTGGCAACGGAACCGAGCCTTCGCCGTCGTTCGAGGACGGTCTGACGGTCCAGCGTATTCTGGCCGCAGTGGAGGAAAGCGCGGCCGCCAAGAGCTCGATCATCCAGCTCGCCTTCAGCCCTGCACGCGACGCCGCTGCTGCACCCGCACCGACCGCTTTCCCTGAAGGAGCCTGACATGTCCCGCCCGTACACCCTCTTCACTGGCCAGTGGGCCGACCTGCCCTTCGAGGAGGTCGCGAAGCTCGCCTCCGGCTGGGGCTACGACGGCCTGGAAATTGCTGCCTCCGGCGACCACCTGGACGCCTGGCGCTGGGACGAACCCGGCTACGTCGAGTCGAAACTTGCCGTGCTGGACAAGTACAACCTCAAGGTCTGGGCCATCTCCAACCACCTCAAGGGCCAGGCCGTGTGTGACGATCCGATCGACTTCCGCCACGAAGCCATCGTCGGTTCCAAGGTCTGGGGCGACGGCGACCCCGAAGGCGTCCGGCAGCGGGCCGCCGAGGAAATGCAACACACCGCCCGGCTCGCCAAGGCACTCGGCGTGGACACCGTCGTCGGGTTCACCGGCTCCTCCATCTGGCAGTACGTCGCGATGTTCCCGCCCGTCCCGGAGAAGGTCATAGAGGCCGGCTACCAGGACTTCGCCGACCGCTGGAACCCCATCCTGGACGTCTTCGACGAATGCGGCGTCCGCTTCGCCCACGAAGTCCACCCCTCCGAAATCGCCTACGACTACTGGACCACCGTCCGCACCCTCGATGCGATCGGCCACCGCGAAGCATTCGGGCTGAACTGGGACCCCTCCCACTTCATGTGGCAAGGCATCGACCCTGTCTCCTTCATCTGGGACTTCAAGGACCGGATCTACCACGTCGACTGCAAGGACACGAAGCTGCGCCCCACCGGCCGGAACACCGTGATGGGCTCGCACCTGCCCTGGGGCGACCCGCGCCGCGGCTGGGACTTCGTCTCCGCCGGCCGCGGCGACGTGCCCTGGGAATCGTCCTTCCGCGCCCTCACTGCCATCGGCTACACCGGCCCGATCAGCGTCGAATGGGAAGACGCCGGCATGGACCGCCTCCATGGCGCCCCCGAAGCCCTCGCCGCGCTCAAGAAGTACGACTTCCCGGCGTCGAGCACCTCCTTCGACGCCGCCTTCAAGCAGTAGCCGCTTTTTCGCTACTGTTCCGCACGCATGACGCGCTAGGGTTTTCGGCATGACGCACATAATCAGGACGGCAACCGCGGACGACGCCGGCCGGCTGGCCGAGCTGGCCGTCGTCACCTTCCCGCTCGCCTGCCCGCCCGGTTCGACCGCGGAGGACATCGCCGCACACCTGGCCAGCACCCTCAGCGAGGCCAACTTCCGCACCTACCTCGCCGACCCTGACGTGACCGTGCTTGCGATCGACGCCCACGGCGAACTCCGCGGCTACAGCCTGCTGGTAGCCCGCCCCGCCGGGGACCCGGAGGTGGCCGCGGTCCTGACCAAGCTGCCGTGCACCGAACTCAGCAAGTGCTACGTCCACCCCGATCACCACGGACTCGGTGCGGCGGCCGAACTGATGCACGCCAGCATCAGCACGGCCGCAGCCGCCGGCGCCCGCGGACTCTGGCTGGGCGTGAACAGCCAGAACTCCCGTGCCATCCGGTTCTACGAGAAATCCGGCTTCCGCACGGTCGGGACCAAGTCCTTCAAACTGGGCAACACGGTGGAACACGACTTCGTCATGGAGCGCGCGGTCACGCCCTGAGCAGGGCGGGCGCCAGGGTGCGGGCACGTCCGTGACCGAACTGACAACCCGTTCCGGGAATGCGGCTGCCACCCGCGCGGTTGTCTCCAGCATGAAGATTGAGATCTGGTCCGATGTGGCCTGCCCCTGGTGCTACATCGGCAAGCGCCGCTTTGAAACCGCCCTGGCCGCCTTCCCGCACCGCGATTCGGTGGAGGTGAAATGGCGCAGCTACCAGCTGGACCCCACTCTCCCCGAACACTACGACGGCACTGAACTGGAGTACCTGAGCACGCGCAAGGGCATGGCACCGGACCAGATCTCGCAGATGTTCGAGCACGTGGCGGCCCAGGCCAAGGGCGAGGGCCTCAACTACCGCTTTGACGACGTCGTCGTGGCCAACAGCTTCACCGCCCACCGCCTGATCCACCTCGCGGCCGCCCGCGGCAAGCAGGACGCCGCGAAGGAACGGTTGCTCAGCGACCATTTCGAGCACGGCAAGGACATCGGCAACGAGGCGTACCTCACGTCCCTGGGACTGGACCTCGGGATCGACGCCGGCGAACTGGCCGAGCTGTTCAGCTCCGACAAGTACGCCGACGACGTCCGGCGGGACTTTGAGGAGGGCCGCGCCCTGGGCATCAACGGCGTCCCGTTCTTCGTGATCGACCGGACGTTCGGGCTCTCCGGCGCCCAGTCTGCGGAGACCTTCACCGCGGCACTCGAACAGGCGTGGCAGGAAAGCAACCCGCTCGTGATGGTCAACGCCACCGGCGACGGCACGGCCGACGGCGCCGGAGATGCCTGCGGCCCGGACGGCTGCGCCGTCTGACGTCCTGCAGCAGTTTGGTGACAGATCGCGCTAAAGTGTCCGTATGCCCAGGATTTCGGCCGCGAGCAACGCCGCCCAACGTGCCGAGACCCAACGCCGTATCCTGACCGCGTTCGGGGAACTGCTGTTCACCCACGGGCTGCCCGGCCTGACCATGACGGATGTGGCCCGGCACGCGCGGATCGGCCGTACCGCCGTCTACAACTACTACGCGGACATCGAAGAGCTGCTGATCGCATACGCCCTGGACGAGACCGAACGGTTCCTCCTGGACCTCCGGGACTCGCTGGACTCGCTGGAAAACCCGGTGGAGCGGCTGGCACTTTATGTGCGCGCCCAGGTCGAGGACCTCAGCCGCCGGCATCTCCCGCCCGGCCCGGCCATGGGCGCGGTCCTTTCGCCGGCGTCCTTCGCGAAGCTGGCGGACCATGTGGGCGAGCTCAGCGTGCTGCTGCAGGGCATCCTGCGCGACGGGATGGCCCAGGGCTACCTGCCCCGGGCGGACATTGCCCAGCTCGCGCAGCTCATCCACGGCACGCTCTCTTCAAGTGCGGCCCGGGGCGACGGCGCAGGCGACGGCACGGGCGACGGCGCAGGCCAAGACCCCGCCGCCGAGGCGCGGATTGCGCGGACGGTCCGGTTTATCCAGTTGGGCGCCGGCGCCCGGTTCGACGACGCCGGCAGGGCCGTGCGCGTCAGCGCCTAGCCCGTCTGCACTCAGCCCCCCGACGGCACCGCAGTCGGCACGATCGGGACCGCGGAGTCGTCGACGATCCGCCGATCCCCCCGCGGGCAGCTGAGCTTTCCCGGGGTCTGGTCCACCAGCTCCGGACGGGCCAGTTCCTTGTAGTCCCCGGTGAGGATGACGTCGACGCTCGGGTCCGTGCGGGCGTCCTGGAGGTAGTCCGAGCCCGCGAGGTTCCGCTGGACAGTGAAGGCGGCCGGCTGGCCCGCCGCGCCGGAGACGATGAGTGCCACGCCGCGGTAGCTGGACGTGGTGTTGCCCACCGCCCCCACGATAAAGTGACGGGCGGCAAACTCATCCGCCACGCTCTGCGCCAGACCGGGACGGTTGGTGGAGTTGAAAACGTTTAGATTGATCTTGTCCGGCGGGGTGTAGTCATACGTTGCGTCCGGGCACAGCGGAGCGGCAGCGCGACTGCGCTCCGTCGTCGGAAGCTTGATCTGGCCGTTCATGATCGCCAGGGCGACAATGATCGCCGCGGCAATGAGGCCGACGAGCAACACCAGGACGACGCCGTGCAGGATCCGCCGGCGCTTCCGGACGGGGTTGTCCGGCGCGTCGTCCTGCTCCACGAATGTGGCCCGGATTTCGGAACCCGTGACCACTCGGTGCCCGTGCAGGACGGTGACGTCCTTCGGCTTTCTAGCCATTAATCACCAGGACGCGCGCGTGGATGGCGGTGCGCTGGTGAAGGGCGGTGCGCACGGCCCGGTGCAGGCCATCCTCCAGATACAGGACGCCCTGGAACTCCACAACGTGCGGAAACAGATCGCCAAAGAAGGTTGAATCCTCCGCCAGCAAGGCTTCAAGGTCCAGTGTCTGCTTGGTGGTCACCAGCTCGTCCAGCCGGACCGGCCGCGGAGGCAGGACCGCCCAGTCCTTGGGCGTGTTGTAACCATGGTCGGGGTACGGGCGTCCCTCGCCCACAGCTTTGAATATCACCCTGCCAGCCTAGGGAACTTGGGCGGACAAAGGAATCCAAGACCACCGCAGGCGTGAGGTTGTAGCCAAACGGTAACCATTTGCCACACCCGCGGCGCGTGGTTGTCGCGGCCACACGACCCAGTCGCCCGGTCAACCGCGAATGCCACGGGGCCCCACGGCTGACAGAATGGGTGCATGACTGCACTTCAGACGCCGGCCGCCCCCTCGCCGTCGGCTCCCCCGCTGGCCCTGCTGCTCGACGTCGACGGGCCCGTGGCGAGCCCTGTGACGCGCGACGTGCAGCCGGGGATTATTGCGGACATGCTCGCGCTGGCGGCGGCGGGCATCCCGGTCATCTTCAACACGGGACGCTCGGATGCCTTCATCCGTGAGCAGGTGATGGAGCCGATGATCGCCGCCGGGATGCCGGCAGGGACGGTCATCCACGCGATCTGTGAGAAGGGCGCCGTGTGGTTCAGCTACACCGCGGAAGGCGCCGGACCCGTCCACGTGGACAGGGAACTCGCCATGCCGCAGGCCCTCGGCGATGATGTGCGCCGTCTCGTGGCGGAGGATTATTCCGCCCACATGTTCTTCGATGAAACCAAGCGGGCCATGGTGTCCGTGGAGCAGCACGTCGCGGTCGCCAATTCCGACTACCGCGCCGAGCAGGAGCTTTTCGACGCCGATGCCATGGCGTTGATGGGGCGGCACGGTCTCGGGGTGGTGCGGCTGGACCACCACGCACCCAACTCGGACGACCAGATCGACTACCGCGTGGATCCGACCATCATTTCCACGGACATTGAGTCCGTTCGGCTGGGCAAGGACCTGGGCGCGAGCCGCGCCGTGGAACTGCTCGCAGCCCAGGGCATCACCCCGCAGGCCTGGCGCACGGTGGGCGACTCCCGCACCGACTACGCCATGGCCGATTGGCTGCACCACAACGACCATCCGGTGAAGCACGTGGATGTGCGCCCGGCCGACGGTGTTCCGGTTAAACCGTATGAGGTGCTGACCGCGGCGGACCTGGGGCTGGGCGGGGAGGTCATCCACGACGACGCCGGTGCGGCCTTCCTGCGCAGCTGGCGGTCCGCCCTCCTCGGCTGAAACTGCGCTTGCCGGCGTACGACCGGTCTCATCCGGAGCCATACCGGCGCCATACCGGCGGATGTTCGCGTCAAAGCGACGGATTTTGCGCGCCGATTTTTGGCCTCGCGTTATCATGCAAGTAGGTACACATTCACGCACAGAAGCCCGGAGAAGCGACATTACAGAAGCATTGGTCCAGGATGAGATCTACTACGGCAGCCAGGCCTCCGAAGACGCCCACGAAGAGGTCACCTCCGCCGCGGCCGTCGCCAGGTTCCGGCCCCGCCCTGATGTAGTACGCCGGCGGGGCCGGTATTCGCTGATCAACGAAAACCGCACGCCGTACCAGGCCATGGTCGAAGACCTCCTGTTTATCCGCTTTGTGCTCGCCGACGCCGGCCTGGATTACCTGCTGGTCCGCGGCAACAACCACCGGCCGGTCATCGCCGTGGACTGGAAGGACCGGAAGGAGCTCCGCGATGCGCTCGTGGAGGCCTGCCACGACGAGCCGTTCTACTCGATGAGCGTCGACGCGAAGAAGAAATCGTCGGTGCTGGTGGCCGACGGCGAGCTGTCTCCCAACCGCCAGTCCCGGATCTTCCGGCTGTACCGCCCCCGCGTCGAGCCGGAGGGCGGCTTCGAGTTCGGCGCCTCGGCCGGCGTCCAGCTTGAGCTGTGGAGCTTCGACGAGGACCAGCTGATCCTCCCGATCGAAAACTCGCTGACCCGCCGCACCATGCTGGCCCAGGACGCCGTACGTGGCACGGTGGAGCGTTACGGGCACACCTGGCCCACCATCGAGAACATGTTCGCGGACCACGCGAGCGACATCAGCTTCGACATTGATCTGGTGTTCTCCTGGGTCGATGGAAGCTCCCCGGAGTACATCGCAGCCCGCCGGGCGCGGATGGCGGGCGTCGTCGTGGGGGAAGGCGATGACCATGAGGCCCGCTTCCGCCAGATCGACGAGCTCAAGTACGCCCTGCGCTCGGTCTACATGTTCGCGCCGTGGATCCGCCGGATCTTCATCGCCACAGACTCCCCCGCCCCGTCCTGGCTGGCCGACCACCCGAGTGTGACAATTGTCCGCAGCGAGGAGTTCTTTGCGGACCCGTCCGTTCTGCCCACCCACAATTCGCAGGCGGTGGAGTGCCAGCTCCACCACATCGAGGGACTCTCCGAGCACTTCCTGTACTCCAATGACGACATGTTCTTTGGACGGGCCGTCGGACCGGACATGTTCTTCACCCCGGGCGGCATCACCAAGTTCATCGAGGCGGAAACCCGGATCGGGCTCGGCGACAACGACGCCGAGCGCAGCGGGTTCGAGAACGCCGCCCGGGTGAACCGCAAACTGCTCTGGGACCGGTTCGGCCGGATCACTACGAGGCACCTCGAGCACTCGGCCGCGCCGCTGCGGCGCAGCCTGGTTGCCCGGATGGAACAGGAATTCCCGGCGGAGTTTGCCAAGACCGCCGCCAGCACCTTCCGCGCGGCGGACAACATCTCCGTGACCAACTCGTTCTACCACTACTACGCGCTGCTCACCGGCCGCGCCGTCACCCAGACGGCGGCCAAGGTGCGGTACGTGGACACCACGGCACGGGCCGGCCTCAACTACCTGCCCAAGCTGCTGTCCAAGCGGAACATGGATTTCTTCTGCCTGAACGACGGCAGTTTCCCCGAGGTGCCGGCCGAGGAGCGGGCCACCCTCGTGACGGATTTCCTGGAGAAGTACTACCCGATCAAGGCTCCCTGGGAGAAGTAAAGGGCACTAGTTCCGGGCGGTCAGCGTGCGGTGGCCCGGTGTCCTGGCCGGATCTTCCGGCTTGGCCTGACGAGGAACGCGGATCCCGGCTGCCGAAATCCGCCGCTGGGCCTCTTCCGCGGACACCAGCTCACCCACCGCAGCAGTCTCGCCCAACAGGACCACGGAGTGCACGATCGTGTGCTCGTAGACATGGACCAGGTTGAACGCCTGCCCGCCGTCCCGCCCGCGGGTTCCGCCCACACCCACGTTCAGGTCCTGGGTGTAGCACGTCGCCGATGCCACGGACACGGGGATGCCAGCGAAGCTCGCCGTCGTCGAGTAGTGCAGGTGGCCGCCGAGGATGGTACGCACATCAGAGTTGCGCAGCACTCCCGCGAGGGCCGCCTGCCCCCGAAGCTCGACCAGCACGGCGAGGTCCAGCACCGAGGGCACCGGGGGGTGGTGCAGGGCCAAGATGGTCCCGTCGGGGGCGGGTGTGGCCAGTTCCGCCGCAAGCCATTCCAGCTGCGCGGGACTGAGTTCGCCATGATGGAATCCCGGGACGGTCGTGTCCAGGGTGATGATCCTCAGCCCGTTGACGAAGTAGCTGCGGTCCACCGGCGAGTCATCGGCCGGCTGGTCCAGAAGTCCGGTGCGGAAATTGGCGCGGTTGTCGTGGTTTCCCATGGCCCAGATGACTTTGGCGCCCATGGCCTTGCAGGCGGGATCGACGATCGCGCGCAGCTTGGCATAGGCCTCCGGCTCGCCGCGGTCCGCGAGGTCGCCGGTGAAGACCACGGCCTCGGGCCGCGCGCCGGAAGCCCGGACTTCGTCGAAGAGCTGTTGGAGCAATGAGTCGCTGTCGACTACGCCGTGCAGGCGCTCCGTACCTCCCAGCAGGTGGGGGTCGCTCAGGTGGAGTAGGAAATGACGTGGCCGGGGGTGTTCGGCCTCGATGAGCTCCATTGCTACCTTCTTGGTTGGGTGGAAGCGGTGCCTCCAGTGTCCCTCTCAGTAAGGTCTATCCAACCAGACATTAGGCAAACAATGTGCAAACGTCGGCAGGCATGTTTGAAAAATTGACGTTAAAGCTGATGCCGTCACCTATTTTCCTGCCGGAATATTCCCTGGACGGCCTGGGCAGCACCACCCGGTGCGGGAGCGCACCACCCGGTCCCCGCGGAGAGCGGAAACCAGGCGGTGCCGCCGCCTTAACAGCGTGTCCTAGCTCAGGTAGCCGTTCGGATTCAGGACATACTTCGTGGCCGCGCCGGCGTCGAACTCGGCGTAGCCCTTCGGCGCATCCTCCAGGGCAATGGCCTTCGCGTTGACGTTCTTGGCGATGTGGACCCTGTCATGCAGGATCGCCATCATCAGCTGGCGGTTGTACTTCATCACGGGACACTGTCCGGTGGTGAAGCTCAGCGACTTGGCCCAGCCCGTGCCAAGGCTCAGGGAGAGCGAGCCCTTCTTGGCGGCCTCGTCCACGCCGCCCGGGTCCCCCGTGACGTACAGCCCGGGGATGCCGAGCGCACCGCCGGCGGCCGTGATCTCCATGAGTGAGTTCAACACCGTGGCCGGCGCCTCCTTGGCTCCGGCACCGTGGCCTTTGGCTTCGAAACCGACCGCATCCACACCGCAGTCGACTTCCGGAACGCCCAGCAGCTGTTCGATCTGCTCGGCCGGTGTGCCCTTGGTCAGGTCCACCGTTTCGCAGCCGAAACTGCGCGCCTGAGCCAGGCGGTCGGCGTTTAGATCCCCCACGATGACGACGGCGGCGCCCAGCAACTGGGCGCTGGTGGCCGCAGCCAGCCCGACCGGACCGGCGCCGGCGATGTAGACGGTGGAACCGACACCGACTCCCGCCGAGACCGCGCCGTGGTAGCCGGTCGGGAAGATGTCGGACAGCATGGTCAAGTCCAGCATCTTTTCCAGGGCCTGGTCCTTGTCCGGGAACTTCAGCAGGTTCCAGTCCGCGTAGGGCACCAGGACGTAGTTGGCCTGCCCGCCCACCCAACCGCCCATGTCCACGTAGCCGTAGGCGCTGCCCGGGCGGTCGGGATTGACGTTGAGGCAGATGCCGGTCTTGCGCTCCTTGCAGTTCCGGCAGCGGCCGCAGGCGATGTTGAAGGGGACGGAGCAGATATCCCCCACCTTGATGAATTCGACGTCGGGGCCCACTTCGACCACCTCACCGGTTATCTCGTGGCCGAGCACGAGGTCCGGCGGGGCGGTAGTACGGCCCCGGACCATGTGCTGGTCGGAGCCGCAGATGTTTGTGGCAACGGTTTTGAGTATTACGCCGTGGCGTACCTGACGGCCCACGTTGGCGGGGTTGACCCCGGGACCGTCTTTAAGTTCGAAGGTGGGGTAGTCAATGTCGATGAGTTCGACTTTCCCTGGCCCTTTGTAGGCAACGGCTTTGTTCCCTGTCATCACTTTCCTCCTGGTTTCACGGACACCCAATAAGGTGTCCAGCTGTGATTCACGAAGCGTGCTGATTCGCCATCCACCGGCAGACTTCGGCCACATTGCCGGCGGGCAGGCGTGGCCCCACCGCGGGTTTGCCCGGATATGGGATTGCCCGGATATCTTGGATGGTTCGGCCAGTCTAGGCGGTAAGCAAATTTAGGGATAGGGGCCGTTGTGCCCTGTCGTAACCGGGCGCCGAGCGGGCCCTCAAGCCTGACGCCCGGCCCGGTTTTCCGTCAGGACAGGGCGGCCTGGACCGCCTCAATGACCTCGGGCGAGTCCGGCTCCACGGTGGGCGCAAAGCGGGCCACCACCTCGCCGCTGCGGTTCACCAGAAACTTCTCGAAATTCCACTTCACGAGCCCAGGAAGGACGCCGTTCTTGAATTTGGTCAGTTCGGCGTAGAGCGGGTGCCGGTCCCTGCCCCGGACCTTGGCTTTCGTGGTGAGCGGAAACGTCACTCCGAAGTTGCGTTCGCAGAACTCGGCGATTTCGGCCTCAGCGGCCGGTTCCTGCCCGGCAAACTGGTTGCACGGGACACCGAGGACCTGGAAGCCCTGGTCCCGGAACTTGTTGTGCAGGGACTCCAGGCCGGCGTACTGCGGTGTGAACCCGCACTGGGATGCCACGTTCACCACGAGCACCACCTCCCCCTGGAAGCGGCCGAAGTCAGTCTCCGTGCCGTCGATGAGGGTCAGGGGAATCGAGTGAAGAGAGGTCATGGGAGGCTTCCTAGCAAGTTGGTGGTCCGTGGCGGTGTGCCGGAATCGGTCACGCCTTCATTCGGTACCAACGCGGCCGCCTTGTGTTTTGTGCCCGGCCACGCAACCGACAGCCCCGGAACGTTGCTGGCCCCGCCCGGCCCGGCACATCCCGTTTTGGCGCCGTCGCGAGCCTAACGCTTCGGCGTACTGGTGGGCGCCGTGGCCGGGGCCGGCTCGGTGACGGCTGCTGACGACGTCGCAGTTCCGCCTGCGGGCGCCCGAGGTGTGGTCGTCACTGCAGCGGATTTCTTCGGCTGCGTCACGCCGGTGGTGGGCGCGGCGGGGGTACTGGCCACTGTCGACGACGGCGAGGGGGTGGATTTCGGCGTCGGCGCAGTGGGTGGCGCTGCCGGTGTGGTCGGCGTCTTGGGTGGCGCGGCCGGCGTCGTCGGCGTCTTGGGTGGCGCGGCCGGCGTCGTCGGCGTCTTGGGTGGCGCGGTGGGCGTGGTCGGCTTCGCGGGTGGCGCGGCCGGCGCGGCCGGCGTGGTCGGCGTCGTCGGTGGCGCGGTGGGCTTCGCGGCTGGCGCGGTGGGCGTCGTCGGCTTCGCGGCTGGCGTCTTCGTCGCGGGTGGCGCGGCCGGCGTCTTCGTCGCGGGTGGCGCGGTGGGCTTCGCACTGGGCGTCGGCGTCGCGCCCGGCGTGGCCACAACAGCTGGAACCGGTTTTTCCTGAACGCCGCCCGTCACTTCGTGTGTCAGGTCCTCCCTGACCGGGATGGCCCAGCCAATGCTGGCGTTCGACGACCTGTTGGCTTCCGGCTCGTAGCTTGTCATCTCGATGGTGCCAAGGGGGTCCACTTGCGTGGTGGGGAGCATTTTCCAGCCGTGCGGGTCCGTGTGGGAACCGTTCAGAATGGTTTCAAAATGGAGATGACATCCCGTGGAGGACCCCGTGGTGCCGACCCGGGCAATGACCTCGCCGACACGCACCGAATCGCCCTTCTTAACGGCGATGGCCTCAAGGTGGTTGTAGGTGGTGATGAGCCCGTTGCCATGGTCGATCTCCACCCGGTTCCCGCCGCCCCAGGGGTGCCAGCCGACGGCCCGCACCACGCCGGCGTCGGCCGAATAGACCCGGGTGCCGCAGGCAGCGGCGTAGTCCTGGCCCCAGTGGAATTCGCCGGAGTGACCGGTCAGCGGGCTCGTGCGCAGACCGTAGGGGGAAGTCTCACGGAGCGATTCCAGCGGCGCCATGAGCCAGCCCGGCGCCGGACGTTTCAGGCTGGCGGAGGCGACATTCAGCTCCCCGCCTCCGCCCTGCCCGGAGCTCGTCTCAACCGTGGAGCGGCTAAAGCCAACCAGCGCCGAGGGGTCCGCGGTGAAAGCGACGGGGGCCTCTGCTGCGTTGCTGGCGGCGGCCGGGCCGGCCGGAATCGCGGCGCTCAGCGGCAGGGGCGCAACTGCACCGGAAACGGCTGCCGTATTTGGCGCAACTTGCGTCGTCACGCTGCCTGCCAACCCCTGAACCCCGAAGGTCAGGACGGCGAGGGACAGGCAGAAGCCGCCGGATATACAGCGCACGGCAATGGTCCGTGCCCTGATCGGCTGCTCACTCGACGAGTTTCCCCGGTGTTTTCCCACGCTGCGACTCCTGCATCATGTCCGCCAGACCCCAATCTTCACGGACTCACCTCCCTATGTGACCACAGACGGGTAGGTCTGTGAACCGTAAATACCACTCTGCAGGGGTCCTAATTCGGGTTCTTCGCGCGCCCCCAGTAGCCCCTCGGTGCCGGCCCAGTAGCGCCCGCTGCAAAAACAGGTGTTGGCCACCGCGGAGCCGGGTAAGAATGGGAGTACCCGCGAGGACTCCTGCGTCCGGCCGCGACGATCCACGTTCCCTTCGTCGGACGGCCGGCGTCGGCGGTCGGCTGAGCGACTTTAAGTGCGCGAGAATTAACCATGCGCAATGTCCTCCGGGAATGGCAGACCGAGCTCAAACAGACCTTCACCGGGACCCGGGAAGAGGTGCCGGAGTGGGTGCCCCGGCTCGCGCGCGGTGACGACGCCGGCTATCACCTGCCCGGCTCGGCTGTCTGGGCCGTGCACGGCGACATGCCCACCATCGTGGCTGGCATCCGGGCACTGCTGATGCAGGCACTGCACCCCGGCGCCCTGGCCGGGGTGCACGACCACTCCCGCTTCCGCGACGATCCCCTCGGACGGCTGGCCGGGACGATCCGCTGGATCTTCACTGTGTCCTACGGCTCGACGGACGCCGCACGCGGGGCATCGGACTGGGTGTTGCGGCTGCACGAATCAGTGCGAGGAAGCTACGTGGACGGCCACAGCGTCGCCCGGAGCTACGCCGCGAACGATCCCGAGCTGCTCCGCTGGGTCCACATTGCCTTTACCGACGCGTTCCTCGCTGCCCACAAGCTGTGGGGCAGGCCCATCCCGGGCGGACCGGACGCCTATGTCCGTGAGTGGGCCCAGGCCGGGCGGCTCATGGGCGTGGACGCGCCGCCGCTCAGCGAGGCGGAAATGCGCCAGCAGCTGGACCGCTGGTACGACGACGGCGAGCTCCGCTGCGATGAAAGGGTCGCCGAGACAGTGGCGTTCATCCGCGATCCGCCCCTCCACCCTGCACTCAGGCCAGGCTACCGGGTGCTGTTCGCTGCCGCCGTGACCAGCCTCGAACCTAAGTACCGGGAGCTGCTGGGCCTCCGGACCGCGCGGCTGGGTCCCATCCCGCTGCCGGTGGTGCTGGCCACACGAGTGACGCTCGCCGTCGTCCGTCTTGCCCTGGGCCGGGTTGGGCCGAGCGAGCAGGCTGCCCGGGACCGGCTGCGGAGGCTGGGCTACCGGACCTAAGCCGCGAGGCGGGGGATGGTCCGGGGGCCCAGCACGAAGAGTGCGCAAAAAGGCCCCGGTCCAAGGGACCGGGGCCAACCGCGGAGAATGGGGGATTTGAACCCCCGAGGGCGTTAACCCAACACGCGTTCCAGGCGTGCGCCATAGGCCGCTAGGCGAATTCTCCAGTAGCTTCTGAATCAAAAGCAGATACTAGAATACCTGAACTTTCCAGCTTCGCCCAATTGACCCTGCCGGCCCTCCCGCCGCGGGACATGCCCCACCCTGGCTGCCAGCGATGGACATAGCCCCAATATGCCCACCCCAGCCCGCGAAAAATGGGCATGTCCCACCGCGGGCGCCTCCGCCGCCGCGGGACATGCCCCACCCTGGCTGCCAGCGATGGACATAGCCCCAACATGCCCACCCCAGCCCACGAAAAATGGGCATGTCCCCCGGGATTGCGGGGGAAACGGGGCCGATTCGAGGCACACTCAAACGTCGGGTAAACTTGCTGACGGCCCCTCATGTGGCGTCATCCTGTTGAACTCCCCCAGGACCGGAAGGTAGCAAGGGTAAATGGGCTCTGGCGGGTGCATGGGGGGTCTTTTATGTCTGTGCCGATTGGTAGGGTTAAATCTGTGACTGTTACTACCGCGCTTTACCGTAGATACCGCCCCGATTCGTTCGCAGACGTTATTGGGCAGGAACACGTCACCGAGCCGCTGATGACGGCGCTGCGCAAGAACCGCGTCAACCATGCCTACCTCTTTTCCGGACCGCGCGGCTGCGGAAAAACCACCTCCGCCCGGATCCTGGCCCGCTGCCTGAACTGCGCCGAGGGCCCGACGGACACCCCCTGCGGCAAGTGCCCCAGCTGCGTCGAACTGGCCCGTGGCGGCTCCGGATCCCTGGACGTCATCGAAATCGACGCCGCCAGCCACGGAGGCGTCGACGACGCCCGGGACCTGCGCGAGCGGGCCACCTACGCCCCGATCCGCGACCGCTACAAGATCTTCATCATCGACGAAGCCCACATGGTCACCTCCGCCGGCTTCAACGCCCTGCTCAAAATCGTCGAAGAGCCGCCGGAACACATCAAGTTCATCTTCGCCACCACGGAGCCGGACAAGGTCATCGGCACCATCCGCTCCCGCACGCACCACTACCCCTTCCGGCTCGTGCCGCCGGAGCCCCTGATGGCGTACCTGGAGCTGCTCTGCAGCCAGGAAAACGTGCCGGTGGCCCCCGGGGTGCTGTCCCTCGTCATCCGCGCCGGCGGCGGTTCGGTCCGCGATTCCCTCTCCGTGCTGGACCAGCTCATGGCTGGTGCCGGTCCGGCCGGACTCGACTATGAACTCGCCGTCGCACTCCTCGGCTACACCCACGCGTCGCTGCTGGACGACGTCGTCGAGGCCGTGGCCGCGTCCGACGCCGCCACCGTGTTCCGCGCCGTGGACCGGGTGATCCAGACGGGCCATGACCCCCGCCGCTTCGTGGAGGATCTGCTCGAGCGCTTCCGCGACCTCATCATCGTCCAGGCCATGCCGGAAAGCGCCCAGTCCATCCTCCGCGGCATGCCGGCGGACCAGATCGCGCGCCTGCAGAACCAGGCCCGCAACCTGGGCGCCGCCGAGCTCTCCCGCGCGGCCGACGTCACTAACACCGCGCTGACCGAGATGACCGGGGCCACCTCGCCGCGGCTGCACCTTGAACTTCTGTGTGCCAGAATCCTGCTGCCCTCCTCCGAGCAGAGCGAACGCGGCATCGCCGCCCGGATAGACCGGGTCGAGCGCCGCCTGAACTACGCCGGGTACGACGTCGGAGCTCCCGCCGCAGACGCCTCCGCACCGGCACCTACCGCTTCCGCGCCCGCCGCTGCGCCTACCCCCGTCCGGGAGGCTCCCGCTCCGGTGGCCGCTGTCACCGAGCCTGCCCCGGCCACGGCGCCGGTCCCGCAACCCGCAACAGAGGCTGCCCCGGCGCCCACGTCATCCGTCGAGGCGCCCCGGGAACCGCTCACGGCACCCCGGGTCAGCACCAGCGACTGGCCCGTCGATGAACCCGCCGCAGCCAGCCGGGGCACCTCCGGCCAGGCTCCCGCAGCCCTGACTTCTGCACCGGCGCAGCCGGCGCCGTCCGGCCCGCACTCCGCACCAGCCCAGCAGAGCCCGGTCCCGGTCCCGGCGAGGTCCTCCGCCCAGCCTGCTCCGGCGTCCAGCCCCGCAGCGGCGCCGCCGGCTGCCGGAACCGGGGCCGACGTCGAGGTCCTCCGCCGTGCCTGGCCGGAGATCCTGCAGGCGCTGACCAAGATCAAGCGCAGCACCTGGGCGCTGGTTGAACCCAATGCCCAGGTGGGCCACTTCGAAGGCCAGGTCCTGACGCTTGCGTTCACCACCTCCGGCCTGGCGGGCGCCTTCGGCCGGGCTGATCACGCCGACAACCTGCGCCAGGCGATCCACAAGACGATCGGGATTGACTGCCAGATCAACGCCGTCGCCGGTGGCAGCAACAGCTCAGCGAGCTCTGAGCCAGACCCAAAAGCACCCGCTGACCGGGAGATCCCGGCAACGTCCGCCGATGCGGCCTGGGGACTGACACCGGATACCGGGAAGTCCGCGCCGCAGCCGGACCCCGCGGAAGCGCATCGACCGGACCCCTCGGAATCCGCGGATGAGCCCACACCAGGGCCCCCAACACCGCCCGCCGCATCTCCCGCGGTCCAGGCGGCGGGTGCCCGCGCACCGGAGTCTGCGGACGGCGCGGGACCGCAAGCATCGCCCGGAGCAACCGCCGCCCCGGCCTCTGCCCCTGCCCCGGAGCCCGCGGCGGAAGGTGAGCCCTCGGGCTCCTATGCCCACCCCGATGATGACTGGGGCCCGCCCCGGGACGAGGACGCTCCCCCGCTGGACGAGGAACCGCCCATGGATTGGGACCCCTCTGCCCCCATGGCATCCGGGACGGCGCGGCCATCGCTCGGCTCAGGACCGGCGCCAACGCGCAAGAAGGCCGCGGTTCCGGCAGGTGCCCGCAGCGCCGCTCCCGCAGTTGCCGCCGGCACTCCGGTACACCCCGCACCGGAACCGGTTGATGACCCGTGGGCACGGGCCCTTGAGCAGTCACCGGGCATCTGGACTGTAGGCACGGATTCGAACGTGGGCCTGCACAGCCCGGTGGCGGATGCGCTGCCGGCGGAACCGGCGGATGCGCCGGATCCGCCCCACTACGCACCCGCGGCAGCCCAGATCCCACAGTATGTGGGGGCCATGTCCGCGGCCGCCGCTGACAACTCTTCGGGCGGTTGGGGAGCGCCGGAGTGGGTGCCGGCCGCTGTCACCGCTCCCGCCGACAGTGCCGCCATCAGTGCCGCGGGTATTGCCCCGGTTGCTGCCCCGTCTTCTCCCTTGGCCGCGCCGCCCTCGGCACTGATCACCGATCGCACTCCCGCGCCCGCTCCGGCCGCGTCTGCAGCTCAAGGCGCCGCCGGCAGGCAGAGCCTGTACCAGCGGCTGTCCAACAGCCCGGAGGCGGAGGCGGGGCGCGCCAAAGCTCCGACCCGCGCCGCGGCAGCCACCACCTATGTCCAGGACATCCCCAGCGCGGATGACGAGACCATCGAGGAATCGGGCGTCTTCGGCCGGGCCGCCGTCGAGCGTATTCTGGGCGGGAAGCTGGTGGAAGAGCGGTCCCAAGACGGCGGCCCGCTGCCGCCGCGCTTCTAGCCACCCCGCTTCGAGCCACCCCGCTTCTGGCCGCCGGCCGGGCCATCCGTCCGCCGGCCGCCACCCCAAACGAACGAGGACATTGTGTACGAAGGTGCAGTTCAAGAGCTGATCGACGAGCTCGGACGCCTTCCCGGCGTCGGGCCCAAGTCCGCCCAGCGGCTGGCCTTCCACATCCTCGAGGCCGACCCGCAGGACATGAAACGGCTCGCTGACGCCATCACGACGGTCAAGGAACGGGTCAAGTTCTGCACGGTTTGCGGCAATGTGACCGAGCAGGAACTGTGCAATATCTGCCGCGACCCGCGCCGGGACCCTTCGGTCATCTGCGTCGTCGAAGAATCCAAAGACGTTCTCGCGGTGGAGCGCACCCGCTCGTTCCGCGGCAGATATCACGTGCTGGGCGGTGCGATTAACCCGATTGCCGGCGTCGGCCCCGAACAGCTCCGGATCCGCGAGCTCCTCACCCGGCTCAATGACGGCGCCATCCAGGAAATCATCATCGCCACGGACCCCAACCTCGAGGGCGAGGCCACGGCGACTTACCTGGTGCGGATGCTCAAATCGATCGGCATCGCCGTCACCCGGCTGGCCTCCGGGCTGCCCGTCGGCGGGGACCTCGAATACGCGGACGAAGTCACCCTGGGCAGGGCCTTTGAAGGCCGCCGCAACGCGCTGAGCTGAACGGGGTCCGCCCCATAAGCAGACCGGTCCCGATCCGCACCGAACGCCTGCTGCTGCGTCCGCTGACAATCGAGGATGCGGAGGCTGTCCTCGAGTTCCGGGGCCACCACGAGGCCACGCGGTATTTGTCCCACGAACCGCTGGAGCCCGAAGAGAACCGCGCCCGCCTCGAGAAGTTGGTGGCCGCGGCAGAGGCCTCCACCTCCCAGTGGTTCCACTTCGGCTGGGCAGTCGAGCTCGAGGCCACCGGCCAGCTGATCGGCGACTGCCGGACCTGGAACACGGCCGAGCCGCCGGCACCGGGCAGAATCCCGGCCGGCTGCGCGAGCCTCGGGTACATCCTCCACCCCGACCACCACGGACATGGCCTGGGCCGGGAAGCTGCGGGGGCCCTGGTCGGCTGGCTGTTCGAGGAACGCGGAACCCAAACAGTGTTCGCCGGCGTGTATGAGCCCAATGTCCCCTCCAGACGACTCCTGGAGAGCCTCGGGTTCCGGCCGGACCACTACTTTGCTGCCGCGCAGGACCCCGCGGGCAAGACGCTGCCGTCCTGGCGGTACAGGCTGGACCGGTCCTAGTCCCCCGAGCAGCTCGTCCCGCCCGGCACACGGCGCGCTCCGCCGTCGTGCCGCAAGCCGCCCCGTGGACATGCCCAGCCCCGGCGCCCAGGGATGGACATGATGCCAACATGCCCATTCCTGGCCCGCAGCGGAGGGCATGTCCGGGAGGGCGGGTGCGGAATGCGGTCACAATTCAACGCCGGAGGCCTGCCGGCGATAAACTTGGCGTAGAAGTTATCCGGTCGCGCCATTTGGCTGCCTGGCCCAGAACCCCGATGATCCAGTGAGGGTGCGCGCATGAGTTTGCCCACTACCGAAGTCCAGCCCGGACCGCAGCCCCAGGAGCTGCCCGTCTCTGCCGCCGTCACCAAGCACCTTGTGGTGAAGAAGTTCGGCGGTTCCTCGGTGGCGGACGCGGCGGGCATTCAGCGCGTGGCCAGGCGGGTGGTGGATGCCCACCACGCCGGCGACGAAGTGGTTGTGGTGGTCTCCGCGATGGGTGACACCACCGATGAGCTCCTCGACCTCGCCGCCCAGGTCACCGATTCCGCCCCCGCCCGGGAAATGGACATGCTCCTCTCCGCCGGCGAACGCATCTCGATGGCCCTGCTGGCGATGGCGATCAACAAGTTCGGCGCCTCCGCCCAGTCCTTCACCGGCTCGCAGGCCGGCATGATCACCGACGGCATCCACGGCAAGGCCCGGATCATCGACGTCGATCCGCACCGCATCCGCACCGCTCTGGACAAGGGACACATCGCGATCGTGGCCGGTTTCCAGGGCATGAGCCGCACCACCAACGAGATCACGACCCTGGGCCGCGGCGGTTCGGACACGACGGCGGTGGCGCTCGCCGCCGCGCTCGACGCCGACGTCTGCGAGATCTTCACGGATGTTGACGGCATCTACACCGCCGACCCGCGCGTGGTCCCGTCAGCCCGCAAGATCGACAGGATCTCCAGCGAGGAAATGCTGGAACTGGCCGCCTCCGGAGCCAAGATCCTGCACCTGCGCTGCGTCGAATACGCCCGCCGCTTCGGTGTGCCGCTGCACGTCCGTTCCTCATTCAGCCAGAACGAAGGCACCTGGGTCCTGCCCAGCGCCGACGATAAGATCACGACCCAAAAGGGAGTTGCCTTGGAGCAGCCCATCATCTCCGGTGTTGCACACGACCGTTCCGAAGCGAAGGTCACGGTGGTCGGAGTCCCGGATATTCCCGGCAAGGCCGCGGCGATCTTCCAGGTCATCGCCGATGCGCATTCGAACATCGACATGATCGTCCAGAACGTCTCAACCCACGGCACCGGCCGGACGGACATCTCCTTCACCTTGCCGATCGTCGAGGGCGCCGACGCCCTGGCCGCCCTCCGCGCCGCCCAGGCCGAGATCGGCTTCGAAAATATCGAATACAACGAGAAGATCGGCAAGCTGTCCCTGATCGGCGCCGGCATGCGCTCACACCCCGGCGTTTCGGCGCGCTTCTTCGCGGCGCTCTCGGCGGCGGGGATCAACATCAACATGATCTCCACCTCGGAGATCCGCATCTCTGTGGTCACCCATGCGGACCTGCTGGACGACGCGGTGCGCGCCATCCACAAGGCGTTCGACCTGGACAGCGAGGACGAGGCGACAGTGTACGGCGGCACCGGCCGCTGAGCCGCGCCCGCACGCGCCCGAACACGAACGAAGGAACGAACGGAAAGACAAAAAGGGGAGCGGCACCTGCCGCTCCCCTTTTACGCCGCCTGGCCGGGGCGCGTCTCAGACTTGTTCTTTCGGGAGGTCCTCCCGACGGACCGCATAGCGATGTCCGTGCGCATCGGTCTCCACTTCAAACCCGGCCAGGTCCACTTCAGAGGCCTGCTCGAAGTCGTCGTGCGTGTGCAAGACCGGCGCGGAGTAATCACCCCGCGTGGCAGGGCCGAAAAGGAAGCGAGCCCACGACGACGGATGCAGGTGCTGTCTTATGACAGCTAGTGCAATTGCCACAATTCCACCCCCTCTCCAGCGTTGGGTCCCGCGGAACCGCTGTGGCTCACAGCTGGTGCCAGTGCCCTTATCTTACGCCCGGCGGCGGGGAAAGGCATGGCGAGCGGCGGCCCTTTTCTGGCCCGACGGCGGCCCTAATCTGGCACGGAACCGCGCCGTCTGGAACCGCGCCTGCCTACCGCAGTGACTGGTCGTCAGGGTTCCGCGGGACGACGTAGGTGCTGCCGTCCGGCCGGTGGATGGTCTCCCATTGCTGGGTCTCGGCCTCGCGCTGTGCCAGCAGCTGCCGGTTCTGCTCCGTCATTTCGTGCACGATGGAACTCCGGTTGGCGGGGCCGAAGACCGCCCGGAGCTTGCCGGTTGCACGCATGAACCTCTGGGCCGGGTTTTCCTTGGCCATTGCTATCCACTCCTCAGAACGAAATACTCCCGTCAGTGTACGCTAATCATTAGGCCACTAACTATTGACAGGAGGCGCCCCATGACAGACGTGACCGAGGAGTCCCGGGAGAACCCGGGCGCGGACGCCGCTGGCGCGGCTGACGACGACCTCCTGCTCGAACAGCAACTCTGCTTCGCCCTGACCGTTGCCTCGCGCAGCGTGGTGGGCGCGTACAAGCCCGTGCTGGACAAGCTCGGGCTGACGCACCCGCAGTACCTCGTCATGCTGAGCCTGTGGGAGTCCAGCCCCCGCTCCGTCCGGGACATCAGCGAAGCGCTGGCCCAGGAGCCTGCCACCATTTCGCCGCTGCTCCGCCGCCTCGAAACTGCGGGCTTCATCACCCGGCAGCGCATGGCAGGGAATGAACGCACCCTGGCGGTGGGGCTGACCGCGCGCGGCGCGGCCCTGCGCCAGCAGGCCACGGAGGTCCCGGTCGCGATGATGGCCCGGCTTGGCCTGACCCGGGAGCAGGTGGGGCAACTCCACGCCTCCATGATGGACCTGATTGCCGCCACCCGGGCCGCTGCCGAGGGCACGCCCCGGCGGTAGACTGTGCGTAACAGAGGAGGACTGCTGATGTACAAGCAAGTGGGCCGCGCGGCGCTCGTCCTGATGGCGGTGGCAGGATTGGCCGCCTGCAATCCCGGTGGCGGGACCACCTCATCTCCCTCAGCCAGCACCTCGGCCCCCACAAGCACAGGCGCCAGCCCCTCCCCCTCCTCCGGCACGCCCTCACCGGACACCGAGACGACTTTGCCGGCGCCCTCGCCGTCCGCCGCACCGGTGACTTCCGGCCCGGGGCAGGGCAACGCCGAACTCGCCATCATGGTCAAACCTTCCGAAACCGGGACTCCTGCCAACTACACGCTCGTGTGCCGGGACGGGGTTCCTACGGCCGAAAGTCAGCACCCCAGTGCCGCCCCGGCCTGCACGGCGCTGAAGAACAACGCTGCGATTCTCAGCCTGGCACCTAAGGCCGCGGACCAGGCCTGCACGCAGCAGTACGGCGGCCCGCAGCAGGCAACCGTCACCGGCGTCGTCGACGGCAGGCCCGTTGACGCGAGCTTCAGCCTGCGCGACGGCTGCGCGATTAACGCCTGGAATGCCGCCAAGGACGTCCTTGGCTCGGCCGCAGGGGCTGTCTAAGCTGCTGCACCTCCCGCGGGAAGACTGGCTGCCGCGCCAGGCCGCTTACCGGCAACGTGTCCGGCGTTACTCCGACCCCTATCTGGCCCGGCGGTCGGCCGGCCGGAAGCACCCGGTGGAAGACTTCCTCTTCACCTACTACACCCAGAAACCCGGCCAGCTGCTGCGCTGGCACCCCGGCGCCGGCGTCGTGCTCTCCGGCCCTGAGGCGGCGGAGCGGACCGGCTGGAAGTACTACCGCGCTGCCGACGACGGCGAACTCGCCGCCGCCGGGCTGCCGGCCGGTACCCCCGCTGTCACGGTCGACGTCGGATCCTTCCTCCGGGACCGCCGCGACGCGCTGGAGTTCGCACGCATCATCCTGGCCGGTACGGCGGCGAGGCCCGCACAGTTCGGCTGTTTCGGGCTGCACGAATGGGCCATGGTCTACCGGCAGGACAAGTTCGAGCTGCGCCATGAGTACCTCCGGCTGCGGCTCGGCCCGGAACGCACGGACCAGGTGGTGGAGGAGAACCGGATCCGCTGCAGCCACTTCGATGCCTTCCGCTTCTACACCCCGGACGCCGTGCCGCTGAACAGTCTCGAGCCGAGCCGCGAGAACCAGCGGACCATGGAGCAACCGGGCTGTCTCCACGCCAACATGGATCTCTATAAGTGGGCCTACAAGCTCGCGCCGCTGCTGACCAGCGAACTGGTGATGGACTGCTTCGAACTGTCCTGGCGGATCCGGGCGATGGACATGCAGGCGTCCCCGTACGATCTGGACGAGTGGGGCTATCCGCCCATCAGGATCGAGACCCCCGAGGGCAAGGCCGAGTACGTGGAACACCAGCGGTCCTTCGCCGCCGAATCTCAGGAGCTACGGCAGCGGCTGCTGCGGGAGCTCACACAGCCGCTTCAGGCACTTCTCGCCCTTCCCGTGCCGCACGCGCTGCCCGGGTTTCCCGCTATCGGCCGGGAAGGACCGCAATGACCGACGCCCATGATCTGCCGGGCCGGCACGACGTCGACCTCACCATCCGTCTGACGGAGTCGCCGGGAGCCACGGAGTACACCTTCCGGCTGGAGGCCCGCGACGGCGCCATCGGCGCCGGGTCCACCCTGCCGGATCCGGCCGCCGCCCTCGAGGCCGTCCAGCGGTTCGGGGAGGACATCTTCTTCCCCAAGCCCGGCCCGCCGAAGCTGTGCACGCAGCAGTACGGCGGCCCGCAGGTGGCCGTGGTGACGGGCCGGTTCCAGGGCCGCGAGGTGCTCAGTGAGTTCCGCCGCACCGACGGCTGCGAGATCGCCCGCTGGCGCGCCATGTCCCCGCTGCTTGGCGGGGTCGCCGGCGGCACCGGCGCAATCTAGGCCGCAGCCTGGGCCCACGGGCGCAGCCTGGGCCCACGGGCGCAACCTAGGCCGGCCGCCCGCTCCGGGCGGAAACTGAAACGGCACTGGCCGGCGGTGGAACCGCCGGCCAGTGCCGTGAGAAAGGTGCTGTCTTCAGCCTAGATGGCGTTGTTCGGAGGGTGGACGAGTTCCTCGTTCTGGATCTTCCCCTTTTCCTTCTTCACCTTCTTGCCCTTGTCCTTCTTGTCTTTCTTGTCCTTGCCGTCGTGGCTGCCGCCGTCCCCGCTGTCACCCGGACCGTCATTGCTGTCCTGGTCCTCGGAGGTCGGCGGAACCAACACGGTGCCCGCCGGGGTCACCAGCACGCTGACGAACGTCGGATCACTTGCTCCGGCAAACGTCACGCGGCCGATGTAGGAACCGGGTTCCAGAGCCTTCCAGTTGAGCGTGACTGAGCCGGATTTGCCGCTTCCCAGCCGCAGCGGGGCGGGCGTCAGCGTCGCGTTGCCCACGTTCGGAACGAGCACGGACCCATCGACGCTTCCCTTGGTGGCCTGCCCGTTCGGGCTGGCGTACAGGTTCGCGTAGATGGTGTAGGTGCCGGCTGCCGGATTCGGGATGGAGACAGACTCGCTGGCAGACGACGTTGCGACGGTCAGCGGGCCGTCCGGAGTCACCACGTACATGTCGAAGTCGGCGTTCGGGTCCGAGGAGAAGACCGAGAACTTGGCCAGCGGGCTGCCGGCCGGAACCTCCACGTCCTTGACGACGTTCGACTCGTCCGTGCCACCAGTGAACGGTCCCGGTACCAGCTCCACCGGGGTGGAATCCGCCTTGGACAGGCCGTCCAGGGTCATGTGGATCGGGTTGCTGGTGCCGGAGACGACGTTGATGGCACCGGAGCCGGTGCCGCCCTCGGAGGTAAAGGCGACATCCGGGGCCGCCACGACCGACTGCGGGCGGACCGCGATCGGGGACGCGACGTTCTTGTTGGCGCCCTGCCAGGTCAGCGAACCCATGGCGAACTTGCCGAGAGGCGCACCCTGGTTCTCGAAGGAGACCTTGAAGGTCTTCTTCTCGCCGGCGGCACTGAAGTTCAGGACGCTGGGAGTCACGTTGACCTTCACACCCGGAACATCAGCCTTGACGCGGTAGAGACCGGGGGTCAGGGCGGTCACCGTGCGGGTGACCTCGATCTTGCCGGTCAGGTTGCCCAGCGAGAAGGACGGAACGTTCATGTCGCGCGGCTTGGTGGTACCCAGTCCCGGGATGTCCAGGTCGAGTCCGGTGCCCTGGATGAAGGCCAGGTAGTCATCGGTGCCGGCGTCGTAGACCAGGCCCGGATCCAGCACGCGCGCCGGGTCCACCTGACCGGCGCCGGTGGCGTGGACGTCCGTATCCTTGGCACCGTTGGCGAGTTTGACGTCGCTGGCGGTGGTCATCATGGCGGACTTCACGACGGCGGGCGACCATTTCGGGTTCTTGCCCAGGACCAGGGCGCCGAAACCGGCGACGTGGGGCGAGGCCATGGAGGTTCCGGACATGAAGCCGTAGTTGTCCCCTCCCGTGCCGACCGGCGACACGCCGGCCAGTACCGCGACGCCCGGTGCTGCGACGTCGGGCTTGAGCAGGTCGGATCCGGTGGCGAGGAGCGGTCCGCGGGAGGAGAAGCCGGCACTCTGCGGCTGCGCCTCGAGCGCCAGGCCGGTGGTGTCCTTGTTGACGAGGGACACGGTGAGGGCGGGGTTGGCGGCAACCTTGGCCTTGATGGTCTGAGTGGCCGCCGGGTTCACATGGACGGTGGGGACGGAGTGCTTATCCGTGTCCAGCGAGGAGTTGGTCAGGTTCACCAGGATCATTCCGACGCCGCCACCGCGGGCCACCTCGGCGCTTTTTGCTACCCGGTCAAAGACACCGCGGTCACAGACCACCACCTTTCCGGCCACTTTGGCCGGATCCAGCGTTTCCGGTCCGCACAGGGCGGCGTTCGCGTCATCGGCAGTGGCGGCCGCATCGGCAGACAGTACGGTGCCGGCGTTCGCTACCTGGCGGTTCATGATGCTGGCGCCGCGGAACTTGCTGCCGTCGGAGAACTCGACCGTCCCCTGCAGCTCCTGGGAGAAGCTGCTGGCGGCAACCGTGGTGACCCACGGGGCGCCGTGGTTGACGGTACTGGCGGTCGGGCCGGAGTTGCCGGCCGATACGGCGACGAATACGCCGGCCGACGTGGCGGACAGGAACGCCATGGACACCGGGTCGGTGGTGGTCGTCGTGGAGCCGGAGATCGAGTAGTTGATCACGTCTACGCCGTCGTGGATCGCCTGGTCGACGGCGGCAACGGCGGATGAGCTGTAGCAGCCGCCGCTGTTGGGATCGGTGTCTTCCCAACAGACCTTGTAGATGGAGAGTTTGGCCGCCGGGGCCACACCGCTCGTCAGCCCGAAGCTGCGGCCGTCAACAAAAGTCTCTACGTTGGCGTTGCCGGCCGCGGTGCTGGCCGTGTGCGTGCCGTGGCTGGCGACGTCGACCGGGGACAACCGTTCTTCGGGTGCACGGCCCTGCGCGGGGACATACTTCACGAAGTCATCGGCGAAGTAGTGGGCGCTGAGGACCTTGGAGTTGCAGGCGGACCCGTCGAAGTCTGCACCCGTTTCCACGCCTTTCTGGCACTCCCCGGTGAAGGTGTCGCCGTCGGACTTGAGCATCGCGATCTTGCGGTCGTCGGTGCGGTAGGGGACGCCGACAACCGGGTCGCCGACAAGCGGTTGGACCTGCTCGCCGGCGAAAAAGGGGTTGGACGGGGTGTAGCCGGTGTCGATGACTCCGACGACGACGCCCTTACCGCCGGCATCCTGGCCGCCGAACTTGGTGTTCCAGGTGCCCCCGGCTCCGCTGAGCTTCAGGAAGTCTGAGGTGGAATAGTCGGGAGCGTTTTCCGTGTCAGGGGCAACCACCAGGACGCCGGGATCCTTGGCGAGCTTGATGGCCTGGCCGGCCGTCAGGGTCGCGCTGAACCCGTTGACCGCCGCGGTGAACTGCCGCCGGATCTGGACTTTCTGCTGCCCGGCGACCTCGGTCTGCTTTTTTTCGAGGTGGTCCTCGTACCGCCTGACCTCAGCCTTGTCGGCGTCGAGCTTCTTGCCTGGTTCCGGTTTGGTGGCCGGCAGGCCGGGCGTGCCGCCGTCGTAGGTGGCGGCCGGCTTCTCGGCCAGGACGACGATGTAACGCCCGTCCCGGTAGTTGTTTGGATCCAGATTCTTCTGTGCGACCCCGGCAACGGGTGCCTGTTGTGAGGGAGCCGCGGTGGCGGGTGCAATGGCGACCGTTGACAGAAGAACCGGCAAGCCCAGGGTCAGCGCCGCGGCCCTCCGGAGTCCCCCGCTTCGAAGGAAGCTCTTTCCTGGTGATTTCACGAGTGATTGGAACCTTTCGTAAGGAACGGTCCCGGCGTCCGTGCCGGGTGTGCAGACTGGCGGGGCTGCAGAACAGACGTTTGCGCAGCTCCGGCGGATACCAGCCGAGTCATACAGTACAGACTGAGAGCGAGTTATGACATAGCACACAAAGGGGAATCCAAAATTTGTCACGCGTCTCGACAAATGGCCGGCGCGGCGGGCGCGGCGAAGCCAGGGCCGGCGCGGCCGGCCCTGGCTTGAAGCGGTTACTGGCGGCGGTTGCCGGGGGCTGTTGTCAGCTCCCCCGCACTATTGCCGCGGCGTCCTGACGACGTCGCTGATCCAGGCGCGTGTCTTTTCGTCGACGGGTCCGGCCACGTTACTCGCCCTGGCCGCCCGGTCCGCCTTGATTTTCTGCAGGACCATCCGGCCCAGCCCCGCGAACACAGCGGCAGCGACTACGGGCAAGAGCACGGATTTTGATTTCTCAGACATGGGCACATCCTACTGACGGGCCTCGAAGTAGACCATAGCTGCCGCTCCTGGACCGGCGCGCTCGCCGGGCCCGGTCACAGTCAGGGCCTGAATGTGGCTGCAGGCACCGCGGCCGGTAGAATGGGCATGCAAGCTCGCGGAGCGCCCGATCCCGTCTGATTGATTGACACCGTCCGATGTTCAGCATCGGATACTGACCGGCGTGAGACGGCACCACTCCGCTGCGCCCTTACCCAATGCTCACGCACAGGAGTTGCCGGATGCCCCGGATCGTTGTCGACGTCATGCCCAAGCCCGAGATTCTGGACCCGCAGGGGAAGGCCATCGTGGGTGCACTCCCCCGGCTGGGCTTCACCGCCTTCAGCGCTGTCCGCCAGGGCAAGCGTTTTGAACTGACGGTCGACGGCGAGGTGACCGAGGAGATCCTGGCCCAGGCCCGCAATGCCGCGGAGACCCTGCTGTCCAACCCCGTCATCGAGGACGTCGTCAACGTCGAGGTCGTCGAGGCCTGAGATGACTGAACTCCCCCTGATCGGTGAGGCCATCGCCGTCGCGGCCAACGCTCCTGGTGCTCGCAGTCTCGCAGGTGCGCGGATCGGCGTCGTCACCTTCCCCGGAACCCTGGACGACCGCGACGCCGTCCGCGCCGTCCGTCTGGCCGGCGCCACCCCCGTGGCACTCTGGCACGCCGACACGACGCTGGGCGACGTCGACGCCGTCGTGATCCCCGGCGGGTTCTCCTATGGCGACTACCTCCGCGCAGGCGCCATCGCCCGGTTTGCGCCGCTGATGGCCAAGATCATCGATGCCGCCAACTCGGACGCCAAGCTGCCGGTGCTCGGCATCTGCAACGGCTTCCAGATCCTCACCGAGTCGCACCTGCTGCCCGGCTCGATGATCAAGAACGACCACTTGAAGTTCATGTGCCGCGACCAGGTCCTCCGGGTGGAGAACAACACCACGTCCTGGACCGGGGACTACGCCGTCGGCCAGGAAATCACCGTGCCGCTGAAGAACCAGGACGGCCAGTACATCGCCGACGAGAAGACCCTGGACGCGCTCGAGGCGGAAGACCGGGTGGTGTTCCGCTACGTCGGCTTCAACCCGAACGGCTCGCGCCGCGACATCGCCGGCATCGCCAACGCCGCCGGCAACGTGGTGGGACTGATGCCGCACCCGGAACACGCGGTGGAGGCCGGGTTCGGCCCCGAAATCGGCTCCGACACCGAGGGCCTCGGCTTCTTCACCTCTGTACTGAACAAGATCGTGGGAGACAACAAATGACGGAGACGTCAACTGGCCGGACGGCGGGAAGCGTCACCGAGACCAAGAAATTCAACATCGACACCGTCGAAAACGCGGCCAAGACGCCGGACACCGAACTCCCGTGGGCCGAACTGGGCCTGAAGCAGAACGAGTTCGACGAGGTCGTGAAGGTCCTGGGCCGCCGCCCCACCGGCGCCGAGCTCGCGATGTACTCCGTGATGTGGAGCGAGCACTGCTCCTACAAGTCCTCGAAGAACCACCTGCGCCAGTTCGGCGAAAAGGTGACCGAGGAGATGAAGAAGGACATGCTCGTGGGGATCGGCGAGAACGCCGGTGTCACCAACCTGGGCGACGGCTGGGCCGTGACGTTCAAGATCGAGTCCCACAATTCGCCGTCGTTCGTGGAGCCCTACCAGGGTGCCGCAACCGGCATCGGCGGGATTGTCCGCGACATCATCTCCATGGGCGCCCGGCCGGTGGCTGTGATGGATCCGCTGCGTTTCGGCGCCATTGACCACCCGGACACGGCCCGCGTCATGCACGGCGCCGTGGCGGGCATCGGCGGCTACGGCAACTCCCTCGGCCTGCCGAACATCGGCGGCGAAATGGTCTTCGACTCCGTTTACCAGGGCAACCCGCTGGTCAACGCGCTGGCCGTCGGCGTGATGCGCCACGAGGACATCCGCCTCGCCAACGCCACCGGCAAGGGCAACAAGGTGGTGCTCTTCGGCGCCCGCACCGGCGGCGACGGAATCGGCGGCGCCTCCGTGCTGGCCTCGGAGTCCTTCGACGACACCAAACCGTCCAAGCGCCCCGCCGTCCAGGTGGGCGACCCGTTCGCCGAGAAGGTCCTGATCGAGTGCTGCCTGGAGCTGTTCAAGGGTTCCCTGGTTGAGGGCATCCAGGACCTGGGTGCCGCCGGCATTTCCTGCGCCACGTCCGAGCTCGCCTCCAACGGCGACGGCGGCATGGAAGTCGAACTGACCTCGGTCCTGCTGCGCGACCCCACCCTCACCCCGGGCGAAATCCTGATGTCCGAGTCGCAGGAACGCATGATGGCCGTGGTCACGCCCGGGAACGTGGCCGCTTTTGAAGCGGTCATGGACAAGTGGGCTGTGGAGTACTCCTGGCTGGGCGAGGTGACCGACACCGGCCGCCTGATCATCACGTGGGAAGGCGTGGTCATCGTCGACGTCGACCCGCGCACCGTGGCCCACGACGGTCCGGTCTACGATCGCCCGTATGCCCGCCCCGAATGGCAGGACACCGTGCAGGCCGATGCGTTCACCGGGTCCGTGCAGGATACCGGACGGCCTTCCTCCCCCGAGGAACTGGCCGCCGCCATGACCGAACTCGTTGCTTCGCCGAACATGTGCAGCAAGTCCTGGATCACCAAGCAGTACGACCGTTACGTCGGCGGCAACACTGCCATGGCGTTCCCTGATGACGCCGGCGTGGTCCGGGTGGACGAGGAAACCGGCCTGGGCGTGGCCCTGGCCACCGACGCCAACGGCCGCTACACCTACCTCGATCCGTACCACGGTGCCCAACTGGCGCTGGCCGAGGCGTACCGGAACGTCGCCACCTCCGGCGCGGTGCCGATGGCCGTCAGCGACTGCCTGAACTTCGGCTCCCCCGAGGACCCGGACGTGATGTGGCAGCTGGCCGAGGCCATCCGGGGCCTCTCCGACGCCTGCATGGTGCTGGGCATCCCGGTCACCGGCGGCAACGTCTCGCTGTACAACCAGACCGGCACCGTCCCGATCCACCCCTCCCCCGTGGTGGCCGTGCTGGGCAAGTTCGACGACGTCGCCCGCCGCACGCCGTCGGGCTGGAAGGAAGACGGCCAGGCCATCTACCTGCTGGGCACGACGGCGGCAGAGCTGGACGGTTCGGAATGGTCCAATATGCGCGGACACCTCGGCGGCCTGCCGCCCAAGGTTGACCTCGACGCCGAGCGCGAACTGGGGCAGATCCTGATCAACGCCTCCCGCGACGGCATGGTGGATTCCGCCCACGACCTCTCCGAAGGCGGTCTCGCCGCGGCCCTCGTGGAGTCGTCCCTGCGCTACGGCGTGGGCGCCCGGATCGCCCTGCAGGACGTCCTGGACCGCGACGGCGTGGACCTGTTCACGGCGCTATTCTCCGAATCCCAGGGCCGGGCCATTGTGGCCGTGCCCCGGTCCGAGGAGATCCGCTTCAAGGACATGTGCACCGCCCGCGGCTTCGCGCACGTCCGGATCGGCGTCGTGGACGCCGAGGGAGGCACGCTGGAGATCAACGGCGTCGAGACCATGAACCTCGAGGCGCTCCGCGAAGCCCACGAGGCCACCCTGCCGAAGTACTTCGGCTAGTCCCCACCCACCGCCGCCCCATCGGTTGCTCCGTAACTGCCGTTTTGAGCCCTCAATACGGCAGTTGCGGAGCAACCGTTCGTTACCGCCCGGGCCGCCAGCCCGCCTGCACGAGTGCGGCGCGTACCTTGGCCACTGCGGCCTTGGCATCATCGCGCATGTGCCGTTTGGAAACGCGGACCTCGGTCCAGCCGAGGGCCGTGTACCGCTCCGACCGGGCGATGTCCCGGACGATCTGCGCCTCGTCTCCGTGTTCTTCGCCCTCGTACTCGATGCCGATTCTGTATTTCCGATACGACAAGTCGGGTTGGTGGTGCCGCGTGCCGGCATCGTCGATGATGGGCACGTTCAGCTCTGGTTCCGGAAGGCCGGCCCGGACCATGGCAAGCCTCAGCAAGGACTCCTGCGGCGAATCCGAGCCCACCCGAATGAGGGTGATGGCTTCCTTCGCTTTGCGGAGTCCGCGCTTTCCCTTGTGCCGGTCGATCATCCGCTGCAGATCCTGGAGGCTGCAGAGCGGCATCTCCCTGTTCTCAAAGTCCCGCCGAGGCACCCGGACGCAGCTGTCGCCCGCAACAACGAGTTCGTCCACGGTCAGCACTTCAGCCAGATCCAGCCACGTTCGCTCCGGCGTGGTGATGGGAACGCCGTCCAGAATTGTGACTTCGTCGTCGTACAGTTTCATTCGGTGCACGATTACATGTGGCCGGTTGAGATGGGCCGCACCCTCGGGCCTGATGACGTGAAACATTTCAGGAGTCCCTTTCCGCCGTCGTGGCGGCAGTATTAGCAGCTCCGCCGCGGTGAGGTGCGATGCGGCGCATCGCTCATTGACCTCTATGAAAGGCCGCACTCTGATACTCAAGGGGAGCTCGGTCGTCGGGCTTTGCGCCCGGATTCCCTTGCCGAGAGCGTTCAGGGAACGGTGCCGCAGCCGCTTCGGCGACACTCCGGCGTGCGCAGCCTCGGCAACGGTGAAGGGTCGGTCTTGGAGTTCCATCGGCAGCTGGCGTGCGGTCCTCATTGATTCATCGGACCAGAATTGCGCCGGCGCTGCATAAGTTATCCACAAGACCCGTCGATTGCTCCGCAACGGCCCTTTTGAACCCTCAAAACGGCAGTTACGGAGCAATCGATGGGTGTCAGTCGTCGCTGCGGAGTTCGCGCTGGCGGGCGCTGAGCAGCTCGAGTTCCGGGCGCGCCGCCATGAACCGTTCGACGGCGGCCAGCACGTCGACGAGGTGCGCCCGGTCCGCAGCGACCAGCCCGACGCCGATGACCGTGCGCCGGTACTGGTCCTGCAGTCCGGCCTCGGTGACAGAAACGTCGAAGCGTCGCTTCACCTCGGCGAGCACCGGCCGCAGCACCGAGCGCTTCTCCTTCAGGCTGTGCACGTCGCCGAGGAGGATGTCGAATTCAATCCAGCCGATCCACATGTCCCAATTTTCCCACCGGCTGCTCTCCTGGCGCGTGGCTCCGCTGGAGGCGGTCTGATCGACACCATCAGCTATGGTCTCCTGCCTGCGGCAGTGCCAGTATGTTGGGAGCCGGGCTCATTGAAGGCGCCCAGCTCCGGGCAGAAAGGACGCACGGTCATGACCTACATCAACAGCTTCGGCGATGTGGGACCAGGCGACGTCGCCGTGGCCGGCGGCAAAGGCGTCGGACTGGGCGGCCTCATTCAGGCCGGGCTGCCGGTCCCTCCGGGATTTGTGCTGAACACCGCAGCCTATGCGGATTTTGTGGACGCCAATCACCTCCAGACCGGCATCCAGGAGCTGGCCGCGCTGTCACCGCAGGCGGCGCCCCAGGACTACGAGGATGCCTCGAAGCGGATCCGCGCCCTGTTCACCGGCGGCACCATGCCCGCCATGATCGCAGCAGAACTCGGCACTGCCTACGGGCGTCTCGGCAACGGATACACAGCCGTGGCCGTGCGCTCCTCCGCCACGGCCGAGGACCTCGCCTCCGCCAGCTTCGCCGGGCAACAGGACACCTACCTTAACGTCCGCGGGACCGACGCGCTGGCCGCGGCCGTGACCGATTGCTGGGCTTCACTGTGGACGGCGCGTGCCATGGCCTACCGGGCCCGTGAAGGCATCGGACCGGACGCGGTGCGCCTCGCGGTGGTGGTCCAGCGGATGGTCGAGGCCGAGGCGGCCGGGGTCATGTTCACCGCCAATCCGGCCAACGGGCGCCGCGACCAGATCGTGATCAGTGCCGCGTGGGGCCTGGGCGAGTCCGTGGTCAGCGGAACGGTCGGCACGGATGACGTCGTCGTCGAAGCAGGGACGGGCCGTGTGCTGTCGCGCCGGACAGCTGACAAGGAGGTCATGACTGTCTATGCGGACCACGGCACCCGGGAGCAGCCGGTGCCGGACGCCCGCCGTCGTCAGTCCGTACTGGACGACCGGTCGGCGGCCGCGCTGGCCAGCTATGGAACACGGATCGCGGATCATTTCGGGGCGCCGCAGGACATCGAGTGGGCGCGGGCCGGTGACGAGTTCTTCATGCTGCAATCCCGGCCCATCACCGCACTGCCCGAACCGGCGGCCGACACCCCGGATACCTGGACGGTGCCCTACCCGAAGGGGCTCTACTTCCGGGCCAGCATCGTGGAACAGTTACCCGAGCCGCTCTCGCCGCTGTTCGCCGACCTGATCGACGGCTCGGTGGCCCGGTCGCTGAGAGCGTTGATGGCCGAGGCCGTAGGAAAAAACGTCATCCGCGAGGACGACGTCGGACTGCCCACCATTAACGGCTACGCCTACTATTACTACCGCACCTCGGGAATGTGGCGGGTGATGGGCAAGTCGCTGACCGCCGTGCGCGCGCTGGTCCGCGGCAAGGCTCAGATGGGAGTGGCTGGCTGGCGGGAATTCTCGCACCCCCGCTACGAGCGGGTGATCCAGGACTGGGCGGCGAAGCCCGTCGTCGAGCTTTCCGGAGAGGAACTGCTTGACGGTGTGCAGGCGTTGCTGGACGCCGGCACCGTGTATTACACGGCCGTGCAGTCAATCATTCCAATCGCAGCGACCAGCGAAATCTCCTTCCGGGCGTATTACGAGAAGTTGGTTCAGCGCGACGGGGATCCCCCCGCCCAGACGTTTCTCCTCGGCTATGACAGCGAACCCATCAGGGCGGAGAAGTCGCTGTATGACCTCGCAGCCTGGGCCCGCGGCGTTCCTGGGCTGGCCCCGGCGATCCTCAATGAACCCACGGCGGCACTGGTTGAGTCCCAGCGAACCGGGTTCCCGCCTGCCGGTGTCGACCCGGCGCTGTGGCGGCAGTGGCATCCCCGCTTCCAGGAACACCTCGGCCGATTCGGCCACGCGGTCTACAACCTGGACTTCGTTTGCCCGGTGCCGGCCGACGATCCCTCGGCGCTGCTGGAGACGGTGAAGTTCTACCTGCGGGGACAGGGGACCGACCCGCACGAGCGCCAGCGGCGCTCGGCCGCCCGCAGGGAGGATGAAACCAGCCGAACGATCTCCCGGCTCGGGCCGAAGCGCCGGGCCGCGTTCCTCCGGCTCCTCCGGTGGGCACAGAACGCCGCCCCGGTCCGCGAGGATGCGCTGGCCGACGTCGGCCTGGCCTGGCCGCTGATACGGCGGATGCTGCTTGAGCTCGGACAACGGCTGGTTGACTCGGCCGTCATCGCCGGGCCCGCCGACGTGTTCTGGCTGCGCCGCCAGGAACTGCGCAGCGCCGTCGAGTTCGGCCTTGCCGCGCCGGGCGCACCCGCGCCGGGCGCACCCGCGCCGGGCGCACCGGCGGCGGTGGCTATTACCGGAGCAGACCGGCCCGTCCGCGCTGGCGCCGTCGAGGAGCGAAAAATGCGTTGGCGAGGCCAGGCCAAAGCAGCTGCGCCGCAATTGCTGCCCGAGAGCCGGTGGATGGAGCGGGCCTTCGGGTCAATGATGCCGGCACGTTCACAGGACCAGCTCGGCGACATCATCAAAGGGACCGGCGCCAGCTCGGGCCGGGTCACTGCTCCCGCCCGCGTCCTGACCGGGCCTCAGGATTTCGCCCGGATGGTGCCCGGGGACGTCCTGGTCGCCCGCATCACCACTCCCGCATGGACCTCGCTGTTCGCGATGGCCTCCGCCGTGGTCACCGACGTCGGCGGCCCGTTGAGCCACAGCTCCATCGTGGCCCGGGAGTACGGCATCCCGGCCGTGCTCGGCACCGGAGTGGCCACCCAGCGACTTAGCAGCGGCCAGCAGATCCGCGTCGACGGCGACGCCGGCACCGTCACGATCGAGCACCCGGCCGTTACGCACGTGCCGTGAGCGGATCACCTCAGCTCTCACCGCCCGCCAGTTGGTGTGCACTTTCGATGTAGCGGGAAGTGATGAGGCGCTGCGCCCGCTTCGTCAGGGCGCCGCCCGCCGCGTAGAACCAGTTGGACGGCACACCGAAAGCCGTAATTTCGATCGTCACGATGCCGTTCGCGTCGATGGAAATCTCGAACGCCTCCTCGCCGCGGACGGGATGCCCCGGCAGGGTGCCGTAGCCGAAACCAGCGGACTGCGGCCCGCCCCCGGGCAGCGGGCGGCGGACCCAGACCACCTCGCAGGGCGCGTTGATCCGGAACGGCCCGACGCCGAAGCCGCTCACCACCCGCGCGCCGGGGGCCACCACGTCGGAGTCGGCGCGGACCCGCAACCCCGCCCGCTTCTGCAGTTGCCAGGTCAGCATGCCGTGGACCACGCGCCGGTACGCCGCGAGGCCTTCGCCGACGTACGCCGAGGTAACGAGGCACTCGACGTCCAACGGCGGCGGGCCGTGCTCCGTGGCGCCGATCCCGTCGTAGTTCAGCTCGCCGCCGGCGATGCGCCCGCTCACGGCCGCGCCTCCCGGGCGAGCCGCGCCCAGCCGAGCTGTTCCTGCTGGCGCCGGGTCAGGGTTGCGACGACGAGGTCATAGGAGTCCTCCACCATGTCGCAAATCATCGAATCAGCCAGGGACCCGTCCAGCCGGACGCCGTTCCAGTGGGTCTTGTTCAGGTGCCAGGCTCCGGTGATCTCAGGGTGGGCGGCGCGCAACTGCTCGGCCAGTGCCGGCTCGCACTTCAGGCTCACCGCGAAATCGTCCTCGTCCATCGACGACAGGGCGAACATCTTGGCTTCGTGGCGGGCGCCGCCGGATACCGCGGCCCGTACCTTGAAGACGGACGTCTCCGGCCCGAACGGAAAATCCTCGAAGGCGCCGGGAAAGCCCAGGCAGAGCCCGCGGAGTTCAGCTACTTCCATGTCTTGAGCCTACTTCCCTCCCCCGACATTTGGGCCGGCCCGGGTCAGGCTCAGGCGACGCCGAGGAAGCTCTCCAGCAGCACTACTTCAAGTCCGGCAGCCAGCTGGGCCGCGCGGAATGCGGCCAGATCGGCGGCGAATTCCTGCCGGAAGTGCATCAGTACAATATCGCCTGGCCGCAGCGAGCTCCCGTACTGGTAATCCATCCGACCGGCGTTCGCCTTGGCTTCCCACGTGACGATGGCCTTCAGGCCCGCGGCCGCCGCGGCCTGCCGCAGCGCGTTGGAGTAGGCGCCCCCCGGCGGGCGGAACAGCGTGGGCCGGCGGCCGAACTGCTGCTCGGCGAACTCCTGCATCCCGGTGATTTCCGCGAGCTGCTGCTGGTAACCGAGCTGGGTGACCATGTTGATGTTGTGGCTCACCGTGTGGTTTTCCACCAGGCTCCCCTGCGTGGCGAACTGCTTGAAGAAAGCCGGATCGGCCTGCACGAAGTTCCGGGTCAGGAAGATCGACGCCGGGTAGTCGTATTCGGCCATGAGCCGCACCATTTCGGGAGTCCGCGTCACGCCGTCGTCGATGGTCAGGAAGACCACGGGGTGCTTGGTCGGGATTCTCGTCAGGACCGGAACCAGCCCGCCGTGCACGGGCGGCAGGGTGAAATCCGGAATGAAGGAGCGGCGGAGACGTCTGCTGCCGGCCGGCCCGGCCGCCGGGGTGACGGCGGGCGCCGGCGTGACGGCGTCGGTCGCGGTCGATGTGGCGGGCTGTGCGGAGCGTTCCGGCGCCGCACACGCACCGACAGCCGCGACGAGCGAGGCTCCCAGCACACCCAGCGCCGCCCTGCGTCCGGGGTCCTCCGGGCGGAAAACCGGCAGCCCTTGCGGTCGGTGCCTGCGCATGCTGATCCTGGCTTCCGGGGAATGATTCAGCAGAAGACTAGCAGAGGAACAAGGCGGTTCCAGGCGCGAGCTTCACGGACCGGTTTGCAGTCAAGGTTACGAACGAGATTACGAACGCCCCCCTACAGGCCGAAGCGCCGGGCGTCCTGCGCCGGGCAGGCGTTCATGATGACGTCGAGTCCGGCGGCTCTCGCCCGGGCAGCCGCCGCTTCATCGATGACGCCGAGCTGCAGCCACACCGCCCGGGCGCCGACGGCGATCGCCTGGTCCACCACATCCCCCACCTTGTGCGAGTTCACGAAACAGTCGACGACGTCGATGGGGTGCTTCTCCGCCGGGATGTCGGCAAGGCTGGCGTAGCCCGTTTCGCCGTGGACCGGATCCGCCGGAAGATTCACCGGGATGATCTCCATGCCCAGCCGGTCCCGGATGAATAGCGAGGTGTCATAGGCAGCGCGCCACTGGTTGGTGGTGAGGCCGACGACGGCCCACCGCCCCTTGGCGCGCAGGAGCCTTTCCAGGACGGCAGGATCGTTGACGTGAGGCATGAGCACAGCCTAATAGGCATTTTCGTTAGTTCGCCGGGGGTTCAGGTCCAGGCAGCGGGGTGGCCGGGCTCAAGGACATGCCCCGCGCCGGGGTCGGCGGATGGACAGATTCCGATTATGTCCGGACCCGGGCGCGAGGAATGGGCATGTCCTCCCGGGAAGTAGCCCGGCGCCCGGTCCGGCCACCGGAAACGCCCCACGCACCCCTGCCGTGACGTTCCTCCCCGGTTGCTTCGGCGCCACGCGCAAACCGCCCGCGGGAATCCGGGGTTCGCCACGGCAGGCAGACGGCCGGGCGGCAAGCAACCGGGCAGGAGCGCCCCGCTGACTGCCCGCGTCCACGTGCCCGGCTTCCGGCCAGGGAACGTCACGGTGCCGCCGGTCCCGGGCGCGAAGACCGGGCGGTCCTCCCGGAGAGTCAGCGGCCGCGGCAGCCAGGCCCCCAGGCAGTGACGGCGCGACGCGGTGCCTTACCGAACGGTGCCTTACCGAACGGTGCCTTACCGAACGGTGCCTTACCGAACGGTGCCTTACCGAACGGTGCCTTACCGAACGGTGCCTTACCGAACGGTG